>JANOOW010000048.1:0-15311 GCA_031421555.1 Hyphomicrobiaceae bacterium
CCTGCAACGGCGTCAGCCTTGAATTCCCCAGCGGGTCGCTCACCGCCGTCATTGGTCCGAACGGTGCCGGCAAGACGACGTTCTTCAATCTGATCTCCGGCGCGATCACACCCGATAGTGGCCGCGTCATGCTTGACGATCGCGACATCGCAGGCCTGCCATCGCATGAAATTGTTGGCGCCGGCATCGGCCGTGCGTTTCAGATCGCCAGCATTTTCCCTAGCCTTACCGTGCGCGAGTCGCTGCGCGGCGCCGTCAATGCACATCATCATCATCACACCTCGATGCATCATCGCTTTCCGCTTGCGTCATCGTTCGAGCGAGCCGACGCGGTGATGGAACTTGTTGATTTATCCGGCAAGGCTGATGTCCCGTCGCGCAACCTGTCGCACGGCGACCAGAAGCTGCTCGACATGGCGCTCGCTCTCGTCAGCGAGCCACGCGTGTTGTTGCTCGACGAGCCGACCGCCGGCATGGGGCCAGAGGAGCGCTGGCAAATGATCAATACCGTGCATCGGCTTTGGCAGCAGGAAGCGATGACGCTGATCTTCATCGAGCACGACATGGATATCGTGTTCAAGATCGCGCAAACGATCAGGGTTCTCAGCTACGGACAAGTGTTGGCCGAGGGTACGGCAGATGAAATCCGCGCCAACCCGGCCGTTATCGAGGCCTACCTCGGACAATCTTTCGACGCGGACCACGCATGAATACGCCCGTGATATTGGAAGCCAGCGGCATCGACGTCTTTTATGGCGCGAGCCAGATCCTATTCGGCTTGAGCATTGCCGTGACGCAAGGCCAAACCATGGCGCTGCTCGGCCGCAATGGCGCTGGCAAGTCGACGACGATGAAAGCGCTGGTCGGCCTAGTGCCGCCCCGGCATGGCATCGTCAGGGTCGGCGATCGCGAAATGCAGGGGCGCAAACCGCATCTGATCGCGCGCGCCGGCATCGGCTACGTGCCGGAGGATCGTCAGGTGTTCCCCGAGCACTCGGTCGAGGACAACATGCTGATCGGCGCCAAGAAGGGTCCCGGCGGCGAAGACTACTGGAACCTCGATCGGATTTATGAGGTGTTCCCTCTGCTCGTTCCACTGAAGGGCCGCATGGCTGGCCGCCTGTCCGGCGGCGAGCAGCAGATGCTGACGATCGCGCGGACGCTGATGGGCAATCCGACTGCGCTGCTGCTGGACGAACCGAGCGAGGGCCTGGCTCCGGTCATCGTTCAGCGCATCGGCAGCTTGTTGCGGCAGTTGCGCGATCTGGGAACCACAGTGTTGATTGCCGAGCAGAATTTGCATTTCTGTCTCGGTATCGCCAGCCACGCCACGGTGATCGACAAGGGCCAGATCGTCTACAGCGACACCATCCAGGCGCTGAAAGCCAACGACGAGATCAAGAGCCGTTATCTGGCGCTATAAATAAAACGAGAAAACCGGTGGCGCGCCGTCTAGCACGGAAGCCTGGACCTCGCGAACGAGGTTGGCATCACGGCGTCATTCGTCTTGACGCTTTCATTGGGATCGCAGTCAGCAGGAAGCGTTTGAGCGCATGACTGTGTGTATTACTGCTTTCGGGCGAACAATTGAGCCCCTCAGCGGCATTCGTGCAGTGCAGCGCCAACGAAAAAGCCAAGGCCAAGCCGCTGAGCACGTGCTACTTTCGGCGAGACGCTCATTCCGAAAAGGTGCGCGCGATCATGGCTCATGTCACGACAGACGACGGCATCAGGCTCCACGTGGAGGAAACCGGCAGCGGCGTGCCGATTGTTTTCGTGCACGAGTTCGCAGGCGATAGCCGGAGTTGGGAGCCGCAGGTCCGGCATTTCTCACGGCGCAACCGCTGCATCGTCTTCAACGCGCGCGGATACCCGCCGTCGGACGTGCCGGACGACGTTGGCCGATATTCCCAGGCCCGAGCCTGTGACGACATCCGTTGCGTGCTCGATAGCCTCGGTATCGCAACTGCGCATATCGTCGGATTGTCCATGGGCGGCTTCGCGACGCTGCATTTCGGCCTTACCTATCCCGATCGTGCCCGCTCCCTGCTTGTTGCCGGAGCCGGCTATGGGTCCGAGCGCGAGCAGCGCGAGCGGTTTCGCGCAGAGGCGACGGCGATTGCAGCGCGGCTGGAGTGCGACGGCATGCAGCGGTTTGCCGAACTTTATGCTTATGGTCCAACGCGCGTGCAGTTCGAGAACAAGGATCCGCGCGGCTTTGCCGAGTTCAAGGTCATGCTGGCCGGGCATTCCGCCAAGGGTGCGGCGATGACTCAGCTCGGTGTCCAGAAGGAGCGGCCCTCGCTGTTCGATTTGGAACCGCAGTTGCGCCAGTGCAAAGTGCCGACGCTGGTGGTCACCGGCGACGAAGATCACCCGTGCTTGGTGCCGGGGCTGTTCCTGAAGCGCGTTATCCCCTCGGCCGGGTTATTGGTTGTGCCGAACACCGGGCACACCATCAATATCGAGGAACCCGGCGCGTTCAATGCGGCGCTGCAGGATTTTATCACGCTGGTCGAAGCTGGCCGGTGGCCGATGCGCGATCCGAGGGCGGTGAGTGAGAGCATCACTGGTGTCAAGACCTGAACCGGTCTGCGGCGAGCTGTGCAAACGGCTTGCGAGCAGCTGCTACACGCTGGTTCTATGTCACGGTTGAACTAAAAATTTCGCAGGCCACCAGGCTGCTCGATGCGAACCTGTGGTCTTGCCTCGGATGATTTGCGTGGTTTTGCGCAACGGCGTAATCTTGTGTCATGCAAACACTCACGCAGAGGCTCGCCAACCCAACTCGTTTCATGGCCGTATCCGCGCGCGCATTGCCATGGGTCTCCGGGCTTGCCGCGATCGTGATCGCAGCCGGTCTCTACATGGCGTGGTTCGTTGCGCCGCCGGATTATCAGCACGGGCATACCGTCAAGATCATGTTCATCCACGTGCCGGCCGCCTGGTTCGGCATGCTGGCCTATCTGGTGATCGCCGCTTCGAGTTTCGGCCTGCTGGTGTTCCGCCACCCGCTGGCCGATGTTTCGGCGAAGGCCGCGGCACCGATCGGCGCAGCGTTCACGCTGGTGGCGCTGATCACGGGGGCGTTGTGGGGACGGCCCGGCTGGGGCACCTACTGGGTGTGGGACGCACGGATCACCTCGGTGCTTGTGCTGTTTTTTCTCTATATCGGATTGATTGCGCTGCGCTCGTCGATCGAAGATGAAGCGATGGCTGGCAAGCTTTCAGCAGTTCTCGGCCTCGTTGGCGTGGTCATGCTGCCGATCATTCGCTTCTCCGTCGATTGGTTTGACACGCTGCACCAGCGCGCAAGTGTCGTGAAGGCATCCGGACCGGCGATTCATTCCTCTATCCTGGTGCCGTTGTTGACGATGGCCGCAGGCTTCTCGATCCTCTTTCTGGCCATGCACATGAAAGGCATGCGCAACGAAATTCTGCGAAGGCGAGCCGTTGCGATTGAACAAGCAGCGGTCCGGCGCGCGGCGTCCCGCGTCGAAGTATGATCGCTTTATGAGCGGATCGTCATCTCGCCTCCGCGGATGGCAGCCGGCAGACGGTTCACCGGCGGCGCGAGGGGGCAAACGTAGCGGGCAGAGTAGCTGCACGACGGATTGTAAGCGAAGTTGAAGTCGAGGATCAGTTCGCCCGCTCTAGTACTGCCTAGATCGGCACCTTTGATCGTATCCAAAAGGTAGCGCCCGCCGCCGTAGGTTTCGTGATTGTTGGTCCTGTCGGCAAAGGGCAGGAACACGCCGCCGCCGTAACCAGTGATCCAGAACACGGTCAACTCTCCGCCGAGTTTACCCCTCAGTCCGGCCGTTCGTGCGAAGGGGCTGATGCCGATCGATTCGTTCGCTCCCAGGCTGATTTTCATTTCTGGCGCTGCGCAGGAAGTCAGGCCCACATGCATGCGTAGCGATTGATCGTACTCGAAAAATGGAAGTGACGTGAAGCTGCGCCGTTCCTCTGGATCGAGCGGCGTCTGCGCATGCCGCTTGAAAAGTTCATCGCGGGTTTGCCGCCAATGCCGCCATGCCGCGCGCGGATCGGCGTTGGCACGAACATTCGCATAAAGCCCGGCGACATGCCGCCGCCAGTCGAGCAGCGCAACTGTGTCCGCCATCCCGTCTGCCGGATCGCGCCGCCGCGAATGATCGGCCTCTAACATGCTCATTACGGCTATCCATCGTTGGTGTTCAGAGCTGCGAAACCGATGGGTGGACCTAATGTTCCGCCGCAGCAGACGAGGCGCGCCCATCGGCGAATGGCGACCCGGCGATCAGACTTAGGTCTGATGAACGTCAGACCATCGACAGCCGCGGCTGTACTTAATGCATGGGGTGTTGGGTAGCAGCCAGACCACTAGCCAAGGGCTAATGTGACAATCGTTCAATGGGTCGACGCGAATTCTTGCCGGCGAACCTCGTGGCCTGAATCGGAATTCGAAACGGGTCTTGGGTTCTGTTTCGTGCCGTCGCGTTTTCACAGGAGTGAGCGATCATGTACCTCCCCTTCACCGCATCGCGAATTCGCCAGCGCGAAGCGCAGAACGCCCGCAACAACCGCGCCGAGATCATCAAGGCGCTCGGCAACGGTCAGATCAGCAAGCGCGACCTACTGCGTTGGGGCATCTACACGACCGGCGGTTTACTCGTTGCGAAGAACGGTCTGAGCCCATATGCCAGGAGCGCATATGGGTCGGATGCGACGGGAGCACCGCGCACGCCTCTGCGGGGGGCAACGAAATTCTCGCAGAAGATGCATCGCTTGAACTATCGAGCGCCGACGCCACTGAGGCCGACGCTGCACCTGCCGAACGGCGGCACATCTAGCCAGATCACCAAGGACACGCATGCCGATTTCCTCCCTGGCATGAACGAGCCGAGCGCCAAGCGCTTGTCCTATCATACCGACTATACGAACTGGCGGAACCAGAACGGACGCCAGGGACCAGCCAACGCGCCAGACGCCGGCAACGGCTTCGCCAATCCAATGACGCAACGCGGACCGATGGAGGGGCGCCCGCCCGGCGAGATGTTCTCGCACCAGCGCTGGGCCGAATTTTTTCCCAAGGTCGGCTATGTCTCGTCGCTCGCTCAGTGCCAAGCCGATACCTATTTCCATGACAATATGGATCATCAGTCGCCAGACAGCATCTGGAGTTACGGTGGGGGGCAGAATTCTACCGGTACCGTGCCGCCGCCATTGCTGAAGTTGCGCTATGGCGAGCCAGTACTTCATCGCGTCTATAACCGTTTGCCGGTCGACAAAAACCAGAACAACGGCTTTGGCCGCAACGAGAGCCAGCTTCACTTCCACAACGCGCATAATGGCGCGGAGAGCGATGGCGCGGCGAACGTGCATCACTTCCCCGGCACGTTCTATGACTACCGGTGGAGCACCACGCTTGCCCGGCGCGACAAGATCAATACCGATGCTGACGATTGGCGCGCATCCGGTCCCGACGGGAACGGCGGTCTAACCCGCGTGGCCGGAGATTTCAAAGAGATCCAGGGCTCGTTGTGGGCGCACGATCACCGCTTCTTCTTCACTGCTGAGAATGTCTACAAGGGCAATCTCATGATCATCAACATGTACTCGGGCCCCGATCGCGGCAACGAAACGCTCGATGACGGGCATGGCGTAAACTTGAAGCTGCCGAGCGGCACACTGCTCGACTGGGGCAATACGGACTTCGACGTCAATCTGGTGGTATCGGACGGTGCCTGCGACGCCGACGGGCAATACTTCTTCGACATCTTTACGACCGATGGTTTCGTCGGCGATTTGCCGCTGGTCAATTTCCAGTACGCGCCAGTGCTAGAGGTACTGCCGCGCAAGTATCGATTCCGCACGCTGAACGCGAGCATGTCACGCTTCATAAAGCTCGCTATCGCCGATCCGAGAAACAAGAACCTGCCATTCCAGTTCATCGCCAACGACGGCAACCTCGTCGTTAGTCCTATCCCCTTGACCGTGCTCGATCAGCAGGGGACCGCCGAGCGCTACGATATCGTGGTCGACTTTACACAGTTCACGCCGGGCCAGACTCTGCACCTCGTCAATCTGTTGCAGCAGACGGACGGCCGCAAACCCGACAAGACTTTCACGATGGCGGATGCACTGGCGGGCAAGTCGGTCGATCCGCTGGTGGGTGCGATTCTGCAGTTCAAGGTCGTCAGTTCCCTGCAGAGCGTGGACAACCCCGCGGTTTGGTACGGTTCGAAGCCACCGGAGGCGGCTGGCGCAATCGTCATTCCGGTCAGGGACGCGCCACCCGTGCGATCGCAATTGACTCAACAAGTTCCGATCGTGACGAACCCGGTTCGCAAACGCGTCGTCGAATTTGGCCGCAGCGGGACTGGCGACTCGCGCTCTGGCGGTTCTGGACCATGCACTCCGGACTGCTCCGAAGTGGTGCAGGATTTCCCGTGGACCATCAAAGTCAACGGTCAGTCGGCCCACTCGTTCAACGCAAATCGAATCTCGGAGTTGATTCCGCGGCCTGGCGAGGTTGAAGAATGGACCTACGTCAATGGCGGCGGCGGCTGGGATCATCCGATCCACTTACACTTCGAGGAGGGCGTCACGTTGAATCGGGGCGACGACTCGATCCCATCGACCGAGAAGAACGTGCGCAAGGACGTGTGGCGCCTGCGCCCGTCGGGCAACGTCACATTCCAAGTACAGTTCGGTGAATACGGTGGCTCCTATGTCAATCATTGCCACAATACCGTGCACGAAGACTTTGCGATGTTGATGCGCATTCAACTCTTCGGCGATGCCGCGTTGAACACTGCCGACGATCCCGAGAAAGTGCGCAGCTTGATGACGATGACGCCAAACCCCAGTCCTGATGGCGTCGAATACACCGTGCCGGAAATACTGCCCGAAGGTAATCCCGGGAGCGCCAAAGTCTCGAGTGCCAGCGGGAGTACGGCGAGCACGGCACAGCCGGTTTCCGCCAACAGCGGAACATCGACGACGCTCAAGACTGGTCCTGCGAGCGGCGGCAAAACCGGCGGCCGCATCTAGGCCGTCCTCTACATCACAACGGCGAATGGCGGGTGCACGGCGTCACCGGCCTGATTGCCCTCGGAGTTACCATGCGTCGCTTCAAGCGAATTGCGAAAGCTCTATTGGCACTGGCATTGCTCACGATGCTTGCGCCGGCCCCGCCGCAAGTGCCGGCTCAGGAACGGTTCTCCACGGCTGCGCCCTCGGCGCGTTGGGGCAAGGACTACCTGCCCAATCTTCCCGTCATCGACCAGGACGGCAACACGTTCAATTTCTACGATGACTTGATCGCAGGCAAGAATGTCATCATCAATTTCATTTTCACCACGTGTACTGATATCTGCCCGTTGACGACCGCGCGCATGGGGCTGGTGCAGGAACGTCTCGGCGATAGTGTCGGCCGCAACGTGTTCATGTATTCGATTACGATCGACCCGCAGAACGACCGCCCCGAGCAACTGAAAAACTTTGCCGATGCGTTTCGCGTCGGGCCGGGCTGGCGGCTGCTCACCGGCAAGCCCGAAGACATCGCCATCATCCGCAATAAGCTCGGAGAGCGCAGCAGAGTGTTAAGCGAACACCGGCACGAAATCTTGCTGGGCAGCAGTTCGGGCGGCAGCTGGTCGAAGGATTCCGTGTTCGGCGACATCGAGCGGGTGGTGCGCAACATCAAGTCGCTGGATCCCGGCTGGCCGCAAGAGATAGCAGCGACAGCTACCGTGAGTGCTGCCACAGCAGGTTTTATGGAGGTGAGTGACCAGCCCGGGCAAGCTCTCTTCGTCAAGGCCTGCTCATCCTGTCACACGATCGGCAAAGGTGACAAAATCGGCCCCGATCTCGCGCATGTGTCCGCGCGCCGTCCACACGAGTGGTTGAGGACCTTTGTTTCCCGGCCGGATCGGGCGTTCGCGGCCAAGGATCCAGTTGCGCTGGCGATGGCGAAAAAATATCGGGGAATGCGAATGCCGAATCTGGGGTTATCGGAACAGGATGCGGCGGACGTGCTCGCCTACGTCGATGCGCAGTCCTACATCATCGTCACGCAGGCCAACGGGCGAGCCGCGCTGCACGATCACAGCGCGCATGATCATCATCACAAGCCAAAGTGAGTGACGCCGCGTGAAATGTCTTCAACGGACCTTCGTTGCCGCGGCTGTGTACAGCTTCACCTCGCCGCGCTGGCCGTTCGACTCCAGCACTACGATCTCGTCGTTGACTTCCCGCAACTTCCACCCGCGCACCTGATCGCCGATGCCAACCCAGGCGCCTTGCGCGTCGCTGCCCGCGCGGATCAACGCGCTCACTTTGTCCTTACCGGTACGTACGATGCCGATCAGCTGCAGTTGCTCCAGCGGAAACAACGGATCGATCTTGGCTGGCGTGGCCATGGCAGCTGCGACCTTCGGCGAGTTACGGTCTATAGGACGCCGGTTTGCAAAAAACAGCGGCCGCGCCTTCGTCTGCTGAAACTCGCCGAGCGCGCGCTGCGGCGGGAGGAGCGATTTTTCGTCGGGCATGATCGCGGTAACGGAATTGCCAGCTGCAACGCCAACGGCGAGCGGCGATATTTCTTGCGGCGAACTCCAAATGTGCCAATTGAGATAGCCGAGCCCGGCCACCGCCGCCAGAAGCGCGAGGCTCAAACTGCTATTCGATGTACTACGCCCGCTAGCCATGACGTTTCACTGACCTTTCTGCCTGGCTTCGACACCGAACACATCGAGCCTAGCCTCGAGCATGCCGCGTTCCTCCTCGCCCGCTCCGCCATTGATCACGACGGGCGAGATGTGAAGCGCCTCGACAAACAGCAGCGGCTTGTGTTGCTCGAGTTCATGCAGCACAGCCTGGAGCTGCTCGATCGGAGCCGTCAGATGCAATTGAACGCCGGCGAGCCGGAAACCGCCGCGTTCGCGTGCCGTTAAATTGCGTGTGCTGCGCGGTTTGACGCGATGAATTGAAAGAACCTCCATCACCCGGGACTGAACAGCCGAGACGCGGATCGATTCGCTTTCGCCTTGGATCAGCAGGCTATTCATGCGCGCAGCGACGGCGTTCTGCTGGCCTTCGGCGGGGCCGGGTTGCCCGGCGGACGCGGCAGCCAGGCGGCCGAGCATTATCCGTTCCTGTTCGATGCGGTCTTGAAGTTCGCCGAGCTTGGCCGACAGCGGTGCAATGGTCATCATCCACACGGCTGCGATCGCGAGCAGCAGCAATCCTACCGCAAGTAATTGACGGATTGGCCTTGGCAGCTTCCCGATCATTTCAACGCCTCCGGACTGCGCGCGACCTCGGCTACGGCTGCGCTGCGGATTTTGACGCGGATGCTGAAGCGCTCTTTGTCCTCCCGCTGGTCGAAAGTCACCGGTGCTGTCGATGTGGCGTCGACGAAGAATGCGGAACGTTCCAGGATCGGGATGAGTGTCACAGCAGATGTCGCCAATCCGGCGATATCCACGTTAGAGCCGTCGATTTTGAGATCGGTCACCCAGGCGGTGTCGGGGAGAAGGCGGGTCAGTTCCTCCAGCGCGGCCACTTTCGAGGGTATGGAGGAGCGTAGACGGCGAAAGTTTTCAATTTCCGAAATCATCGTCTGAGATTTGGCCGCCGCATCGCGCGTCGCCTGCACCTTGCTCTTGAAGCTCGCGGTTTGCGCCTGAAGTTCCGCCAGCGCGGTCTCGCTTCGATCAATCATGAGAAACGCTGCTAGTGCCGCAAGGCTCGCTGCGGCTGCGCCCAGGAGCTTCGGCACCACGTTCGATCGGCGATCTGCAGCAACCGATTCGACGGCCGTGGTCTCGAGAAAATTCACAGGAAGCGCGGTTGCGCCTTGTTCATCCCAGCAGTCGAGGCGGCTGACTTTACGCCCAGCCGACTCCAATATCGATATCAAGCCGTCGGCCACGGATCGCTTGATGACCAATTGCCGGATCGTGGTCCGGCCGGAGCGTCCAACAACCGGGTCGGTTGTGAAGGCAGTGTATACATCCTTGAGCTTGAAGGGCGTCGCACGTTCCAAGTCGATGGCCAGTAGCTGCGCAAAATCGGCGGATGCGGAGGCCGGCAGTTCGACTTTCCTGACGAAGCACGTTTGATAGCTCAACCGCAGGCCGATTTCCGGCTTCGCCTTGCCAGCCTTCGCCGTCGCCAGGTGCTGGCCTACCTCTGTAAGCGCAATGATCTGGCCGGCCGCGGCATCGCCGGACAGATCTTTGCCGCCGCGTGGCGAAATCAATCGCACGCCGCGACCTTCGACGCTGAGTATTTGAGCTGGAAGATCATGCTTGCGCGGCGCCGACAGCGAACCTGGCATTAAGCCTGTCAGCTCCTGCCGCCACCAGCTTACAAAACGGCCGAATATAGACCGAAGGCTTGCCAACATTTTTACACCGCTCGGCCAAACCTTAATGGGCCGATGAAAAGACAGTCATCGACGGGCGATCCGCGTGCAGTAATACGGCAGCAGATCGATAACCATTCCTACTGGCAAATATGCTGATATTTGGATAATGCATGGTAAGTTGAATTATAATATATGCGGGGGGCAGTGCGTGCAAGATTTTAGTCAGGAAGCACCTTCGACCCTCGATCCTCGCAGTATCGATTTTGCGGACACGTTCGGCGATTTTTTGCTGACCGAAAAGTTTCTCGACGAGTTGGCAATGCGGCGTGCGCAGCGGGCGCAACGCCAATCGGGCGAGCGGTTCGACCTTGTCCTCATGCGGTTGGGTTTGCTGTCAGACGCTGTGATGGCGCGTGCACTTGGTGCGTATTGCAAACTCCCGTTGATCGGCGCGGGTGGGTTTCCGCAGACAGCCCTTTTTCCCGAGCAGATTTCCGCGTCGTTTTTGAAAATCAACAGGCTTTTGCCGGTGGCCGACCAAGGGACCCACATAGAAGTTGCGGTCGCCGATCCGTTCGGTGTCGAGGCCATCGACGCTCTTTCTTATCTGCTAGGACGGCCGATAGAGCGGTGCATCGCTCCGGACGGTGATATCGAGGCCGCGATCAACCGGCTTTACGCCGGCGAAAATACTTCAACCGAGGCCCTTGCTTCAAAGCCCAACGCCAGCGTCGAAGCTGCCAGCGACGACGATGTGCAGCGATTGGAGGACATGGCGAGCGAGGCGCCAGTCATTCGCCTGGTCCAAGATTTGATTGCGCGCGCCGCGGGAGACCAAGCGTCGGATATTCATGTCGAGCCGTGTGAGGACAACGTTCGGGTTCGCTTCCGCATCGATGGCATACTGCAGACGGTCGAGACCTATTCCCTGGCGCTGCGGGCGGCGATCGGCTCGCGTATCAAGATCATGGCGCGCCTCAATATCGCCGAACGGCGCCTGCCACAGGACGGGCGGATCAAGGTCAATGTTCGCGGCCGTGAGATCGATCTGCGCGTTTCGACCATGCCAACGCTGTGGGGTGAAAGCATCGTGCTGCGCTTGCTGGATCGCTCCAGCATCGAACTCGATTTTCCGAAGCTTGGGTTCGCTGGCCGCTCGTACGACGATCTGGCCCAACTACTCAAGCAGCCGAACGGCATTGTATTGGTGACGGGGCCAACAGGCAGTGGCAAGACGACGACGCTCTATACGGCCCTCAGCACGCTGAACTCGACCGAGCGCAAGATTTTCACGGTAGAGGATCCGATCGAGTACCAACTGCCGGGCGTCAATCAGATCCAGGTGCAGCCGAAGATCGGATTGACGTTTGCGAACGCGTTACGCTCGATCCTGCGGCAGGATCCCGATATCATAATGGTCGGTGAAATCCGCGATCTCGAAACCGCGCAGATCGCCATTCAAGCCTCGCTCACCGGCCACCTCGTGCTGTCGACCGTGCACACCAACAGTGCCGCCGCCACCGTGACGCGCCTGCTCGACATGGGTGTCGAGAAGTATCTGCTCGCCTCATGTCTCAAGGGTGTCCTTGCCCAGCGGCTCGTGCGAAAGCTGTGCAACGCGTGCGCGCGGCCAGTGACGGACGCAGATGCACTGATGCGCATGCTGTCATCGACGGGCGCCAACGTTGTAAGCCTGCTCGCTGGGGCAGCGCCGGAGCTGCATAGTGCCGGTGGCTGTCCAGCATGCCGGCAGAGCGGCTATGCGGGCCGCACGACGATCTATGAACTGCTGACCACAACGACACGCATCCGCGACGCAATACTGGCAAGCAGTCCGGAAACCGTGATCGAAAATGCCGCCGTTGCAGACGGCATGGTGACAATGCTGCAGAATGGTCTCGGCAAAGCTCTCAAAGGCGAGACGACGCCCGATGAGGTCCTCAGGGTAACCCGGTTCGATGCATGGCAAGATATCGCTATAGAGCCTACGATCAGTACGGCGCCCTGACGCAGGGGGAGATCGAGACCCGCTCCCGGGACATGGCGCTCACGCTTCTGCATCAGGGTGGGAACTATCCGCTCGAGGTAACGGTGGATGTTCCAACGCCGCAATTGCGTTGGTGGGAGCGCGAAGTCTTCGGCAGCGGCGCGATTTCCGTTTCCGGGCTGGCATTGCTGACGCGCGAGTTGGCGACCCTGATCAAGGCCGACTTGCCGCTCGACGAATCGTTGCGGATCGTCAGTTTGCAGCCGCTCATTCCGTCGAAGATCCGGCGCGCCACCAAGGCGCTGCTCGAGTCGGTGCGGGGCGGCGAGTCCTTTTCCGGTGCGCTCGCCGCGCGCGGCGCTGAATTCCCCGAGTACTACTGGCGGCTCGTGCAGGCGGGTGAAGCCAGCGGCACGCTCGGCGACGTGCTGGAAGATATCTCGGTTTTTCTCGAACGTTCCAGCGACGTCAGATCGCAAGTCGGCTCGGCACTGCTTTATCCGGCGGTGCTGCTGCTCGCGGCTATCGCCGCGCTGACGATCATCATGACGGTTCTACTGCCAACGGTCGTGCCGCTTTTCAAGGATGCCGGCGCGACGCCTCCCGCTACTCTCCTGTTCCTGGTCAACGCGCAGGACGCGCTGCAGCGCAATTGGCCGGTCGTTTCGATCGTGCTCGCAGGTTTGATTATCGTTGTCGCCGTCGCCCTTCATAACCAAAGTTTGCGGCTGGTACTCGACCGTTGGATCCTAAAACTGCCGATCGCCGGCCGCCTCGTTTCCGCACGCGAGACGGCGCGATTCGCCCGTACACTCGCGACGCTCACGCGCAACGGGGTATCGATGCTGGACGCCGTGCGCATCTCGGGAAGCGTGCTGCAGAACCGGGCGTTCGCGGTTGCCGTCGCTTCTGCTGGCGAAAGCCTGAAAGAGGGCAGCATGCTATCGGCCCCGCTCCTGCAATCCGGCTTGTTTTCCGAACTTGCATTGCGTTTGATCACGGTGGGCGAGCAGACCGGCCAACTCGACACGATGCTGATGCGGGTCGCAACGATCTTCGAGACAGCGCTGCAGCGCCAGCTCACGCGATTGATGAGCTTACTGACGCCAATATTGACGCTGCTGATCGGCGGTCTCGTCGGCGGGCTGATCCTATCGGTGATGAATGCCATCCTCAGTGTCAACGACTTGGCGTTTCAATGAGTGCGTCCTGGTACGTGGGCAACGGTAGATCGACGACGTCCGGCGCGCGGAGGCTTGTGGCATGATCCGCCAACAGGGTGGCTTTACTCTGATGGAAACAATCGTCGCGCTCGTCTTGTTTTCGAGCATTTTTGTTGCTCTCTACAAGGGGCTGGAAAAGGGCGGTGCCAGCATCCGGCAGTCGAGGATGGAGGCCGCTGCTTCGACGCTGGCGCTTTCGCTGTTGGCATCGGCGGGAATCGAAAAGTCCCTGGAAAACGCCCAGTTCCTTACCGGTGCGGAAGACCGGTTTTCCTGGACCATGAATATTCGCCAAGCCAGTGGGCTTGACGCGCTGGCAGCCGCGCCGTCGAAAGCCGCAACGTTCTGGGTCGACGTAGAAGTCAGTTGGCGGGATGGTCCGCGGCAGGAACTTCGAACGGCAAGCTACCGGACCTTGAAACTTGGTCTACGATCATGATTGCAGACCCCGCGCCAGAAACAGCAAGATTGCACGACGATGGGTTCTCACTAATCGAACTTATCGTATCGATCGCGTTGCTCGCGCTCATACTTGCGGGGATGCCATCTGCATTGCGGCTAGGCTTCAGGGCGTTGGATGCGGTGCAGATCGTCGATCGCAACTTTGCCAATCAGGCGGGTCTAGACTTTGTCGAGCATCGCGCCGGAGAAGCCTATGCAATTTATGATCGAGGCGCCGACGGACGTTTGCAGATCGCTTTTCGCGGTGAAGCGGATGCGGTCGCCTTCGTGGCCCCGGCGACGATCGGCCCGGAGGGTGGCTTATACTGGTTCGAGTTGGCAGCGGTGCAAGGCCCGGCCGATGCGGGGCGCGAGACTGGCATCAGTCTGCGCTTGAGCTGGAGTTCGTTTCGGCCATCGAGCCGCGACAGAGCGCCGGCTGATCGCCGCGAGAGGCAGATCGCAAGCGGCATCTCGGCATTTTCGTTGCGCTATTATGGTTCGCCCAGCCCGCGTACGCCACCCGAATGGATGGATGTTTGGATCTCGAAAGAGCGGCTACCCGACTTGATTGAACTGCGAACTACGTCGGCGAGCGCCGGTCATAGCCTGACACGCGTGATGAAGGTGCCGTTGCGTCTCAAGCCTGCGCGCTGACTGAAATCAGGCTAATCGTTCGTTACATCCTGATCTTCACCGGTACCGCCAGGCGCGTTGTCACGACCCAACGTGAATACCTCGGGCGAGCCTTTGCGGCCCGGCATCCGGTATTGATATCGACGGCCCCACGGGTCGACCAAACCCTCGCTGCGTTTCAAGTAGGGACCTTTCCACCCGGGTGAGTTGGCCGGGGCTTCGACGAGGGCGCCCAATCCGGTCTGTTGCGCGGGAAACGTACCGTTGTCGAGTGCGTAGAGTTCGAGCGAGGTCGAGATCGCGGAAATCTGCGCCTTTGCGGTTTCGGTGCGGGCTTTGCCTAGATAGCGCAACACCTGAGGCCCAGCGATGGTCGCCAGCATCGCGATGATGCCGAGAACGACAAGCAACTCGATGAGTGTGAAACCTTCGTCACTCGATGATTTCGATCCGTTAGCCGCACCATTTGGATTTCGAAACGGCGGGCTCGGCGGCTGCCGCTTGAATATCAGCATGAAGAATTCCCCGTCGTCAGTTCAATGCGGACCTTCACGAGAACTCGCATTGGCAATCTATATCATGGGACCATAGAACCAAGTTAGCCATGCACCGAGAGCAAGAAATGGGCCGAATGGAATGCGGGTGTTGCGGACGATCGGACAGC
>JANOOW010000049.1:0-7534 GCA_031421555.1 Hyphomicrobiaceae bacterium
CGCCGTCGCGGCGGGAAGGTCGATCGTCTGGAAGTGGCGGCATTCGAACGCGACGGGGCTTTCCTTCACGCGCGGCGGCTTCACCAGTTTAGACGCCACGGCGGTCAATCCGGCCAGCGGAAATTCGTCGACGCCGTACGGCACCGACGCCGACGACATATTCATGTGGAAGCGCAAATCCCACGTCGCCATCGAGCACACGAATTCGCCGTTCTCCTCGATGTTCTTCAGGCTGTCCTTGATGCCAGCCGAGCCGAACACGACGTAGCCGGGCTTTTCGCCGACGCCGTTGAAGAAGCTGTAAGGCGCGAGATTGCAGATCCCATCGTTGCTGACTGTCGAGATCCAGCCGATCGGGCGCGGCACCAGCAGCGCCTTTAGCGGATCGTGCGGCAGTCCGTGGCGGTTTTCGATGGCGTCGTAAAACATCAGGATCATCCAGTTGAAGTTTGAAGACCAACCGCTGAGGGCTCAGCCGTTCCAATGCGAGACGATGGAAGCGAGCGCCGGGCGATCACGATCGGGCTGCCGCTCGATGGCGGTGCCGATGTAGACGAAGCCGGCCAGGCGCTCGTTCGCCGCGAGGGTGAGACGGGCGGCGACCATCGGGCTGTAGGAATACCACTCGGTGAGCCAGCAAGTGCCGTAGCCGAGCGCGTTGGCCGCGAGGCACATGTTCATGCACGCAGCGCCGCACGAGAGCTCCTGCTCCCACCGCGGCGCGCCCGTCACCGCGACGATGCGGCTGACGACGCCGACGACGACCGGTGCGCGCAGGAAGCGGGTGCGCTCGGCGTCGAGCCTGACGTCCGATGGCGTCATCCCGTCTTCCGCCTTGCAAGCCTCGGCCAGCACAGTGCCGAATTGCTTCCGTGCCTCGCCCGCGAACACGATGAAGCGCCACGGCGCGAGCTTCTTGTGATCGGGTACGCGTGCGGCGGCGGTCAAAATCTGGTCGAGTTCGGCAGCGGATGGTCCCGGTGCGGACATGGCGATTGGCTTCACCGACCGGCGGCGCAAAAGCAGTTCGAGCATCGCACTCCCGTCTTTCGGCACACTGGTCATCGTTCAACCTCATCAATCGATGCGTTCGGTCTCGCTAATGCAAAACGCGATGGTGTACAATCGAAGCGTTGGATCTTGGAGCAATACGAATCAGATGCTGAGACGAATTGCGTTCCTGTGGCCGTTGGCCTTGTCGTTAGGGCTTGTTGGCGCGGCACAGGCAGCCGATGAGCCGGCGGCGATCATCGTATTCGACGGTTCCGGCTCGATGTGGGGCCGCATGGGCGGGATCGAGCGCGACAGCAAATTCGGCGTCGCGCGCGAGGCGATCAGGCGCGCACTCCCCAAGCTTGCACCGCAAACGCGCCTCGGGCTCGCAGCCTTCGGGCACCGGCGCAAGGCCGACTGCAACGACACCGAGATCGTGCTCACGCCAGAGGCGCTCGATGTGGATCGCCTGATGGCGCCTCTCGAAAAGCTCAATCCGAAGGGCAAGGGTCCGCTGGTCGCCGCGATGCGCGAAGCGGGTGGAGCGTTGGCGAAGGCGGCGGGTAGCGCGTCGCTGGTGGTGATCCACGACGATCTGGACAATTGCGCGCAGGATCCGTGCGCCGCCGCAGACGATCTGGTAAAGGCCAATCCGAAACTCGCCATCCACGTTATCAGCATCGGGCTCGCCAAAGCCGACAGCCAGCGCATGGCATGCGTGCCGCGCCTCACCGGCGGCCGCCATTTCGATGTGCAAGATGCGGCGGCGCTTGGCGCGGCCGTCGAGGATGCTCTGAAGCTCGCGAGCCTCGATGCCAAGCCGCCGGTTTCAAGCGCGGCGATTGCAGCCGGCGCGGAGGCGGCTGACGTCGCGCCGCCCGCACCGCCGGTCCCGGTCGAAGACGATAGCCCGC
Source organism: Hyphomicrobiaceae bacterium (assembly GCA_031421555.1). GTDB lineage: Bacteria > Pseudomonadota > Alphaproteobacteria > Rhizobiales > Hyphomicrobiaceae > JAKFWF01. The sequence continues at coordinate 1,908 of JANOOW010000049.1, forward strand.
CCGGCCTCAAGCTTTCGGCGACGTTGGGGCCTGGCGGGCCAGCGGTGCTGGTGCCGTTGAATTGGAAGGTGCAGCGCGCTGGCGATGCTGCCGGTACAACTCCGGTTGCGGCTGCGAAAGGAGCGACCTTCGAGGTCGCGCTTCCACCCGGCTCATATACGGTCGAAGCACAGCACGGGTTGGTGACGGCGAAACAGCCGGTCGAAATCAAGGCGAAGGGCAAAACGCGGTTGGCCATCGCCTTGCAGGCGGGCGCGGTTCGTCTCTCGGCGCACCTGCAAACGGGCATGCCGCCCCTGGAGCAAGCGGTGTTCGCGATCTACGATGTGCCGACGGTTCAGTCGCAGCCGCGTGCGGTTTGGACAGGTGGCGCCGATGCGCCGCCGGTGTTTCTCCCAGCCGGGAACTATCGGGTGAACGCCATGTTCGATCGCGCCAAGGTCGAGCGCAACATCGTCGTGACGCCGGGTGCGCTGATCGATTTGCCGTTGGCGCTTGGCGCCGGCCGCTTGCGCGTCAAGGCCGTCGAAAAAGATGGCGGGCCGGCACTCGATCGCGTCACGTTTCGTGTCACCGAGGATGATGCCGATAGTGCCGATGGCCGGCGCGAGGTGGCACGCTCGGCAACCGTTGAGCCGGATTTCACGCTGCCAGCTGGCACGTATTATCTGACCGCTCGATACGGCCAGGTCGAGATTCGCGAGCGCGTGCTGATCAATGCTGGCGATGAAGTGGTGCGAACGCTTGCGCTACCCATCGCCCGGCTGGCGCTGCAGAGCCGGATGGCAGGTTCGGCCGCGATACTCGACAGCAACGTTTCGTACCGGATCGAACGTCTCGACGGCAATCAGGAGGCGATCCAGACCGCGCGTGCCGCACCCAAGCTCGAGATCCCGGCGGGGCGCTACCGGGTGGAAAGTCAACTTGGCGCGCACAATGCCCGCGTCACGCGCGAAATCGAGATCAAGCCCGGTGTGCCGGCAACCTTGATCCTCGACCACACGGCGGCCAACATTCAGTTGAAAGTGGGGGCCGAGGCGGGGCGTGCGGCGGCCGGCGACATACTATGGGACGTGCGCGATGCCCAGGATCGCAGTGTCTGGCAGGCAGTGCAGGCGGAGCCGCGCGCGTTCTTGGCACCGGGAAGGTATAAGATCCTTGCCGAATCGCGGGCGCGGCGTGGCCGTGCCGAAGTCGAAATCAAGGCCGGGGAAGTGCGTATCGTCGAGGTGGGCGTGGAATAGACAGGGATTCGGGGGCAGGGGACGTGAGGGCGGTCTGCACGGCAAGGTTTGTTGCGGTCGGGGCGGCGATGGTGATCGCCGTTACTGCCAGCGCGGCCGCTCGGGCGCAGCAATCGGCGGCCCCCGCGACTGCCGCCAGCTCCTGGTCGACGAACGTGCCGCTGCGATCGACGATCCCCGACGTGCCGGCCGCGAAAGGCAACACCACCGTCGTTCCACGCGCAAATGCGCCACCAGCCGCGCCACCAGCCGTGGCTCTTCCTTCTGGGACCGGACAGATTACGCTGCGTGCCATGTTGACCGACGACAGCCAGCCGATCGATCAAGGCATCATCTGGCGGGTCTACCAGGACAAGCCGGACCAGCCCGGAAGCGCGGAGAAAGCACCAAGCCGCAATAAGCTCGTCATCGAAAGCCGCGTACCGGCCCCGCTGCTGCGGCTGCCGACAGGCGACTACCTGATCAATGTGGCGTTCGGGCGCGCCAACATGACCCGGCGCCTGTCGGTGAAACAAGGTGAGATGCCCGCCGAACGGTTCGTACTCAATGCCGGCGGCTTGCGGCTCGCAGCGCTCGTCGCAAACGGCGAGCCAGCCGGTCCCAACACGATTTCATTCGACTTGTTCTCCGATGAACGCGACCAGTTCGGCAATCGCGCGAAGATTCTTGGCGGCGCGCGGCCCGGCATCGTTGTTCGATTGAATTCGGGCATCTACCAACTGGTTTCGACCTATGGCGATGCGAACGCGGTGGTAAGCACGGATGTTACCGTCGAAGCGGGTAAGCTCACCGAGGCAACGGTTGCGCATGCGGTCGGCAAGGCGACGTTCAAACTGGTTGCGCGGGCCGGTGGTGAAGCGCTCGCCGACACGCAGTGGCAGATCACGACGACGCAGGGCGATGTCATCAAGGAAAGCGTCGGTGCGCTGCCGGCGCACATGCTGGCGCCGGGCAACTACGTCGTCAATGCCACCCTGCAGGGGCGCACGTTCCGGCGCGAATTCACGCTGCAGCACAGCCAGGCCGTGCAGATCGAATTGGTCGTGCAGTAGCAGGTGTCAGCTGTTGGCGATGCCCAATGCCACATGCACCTGCTGCAGCGCTGCGACCACATCCTGGCCAGCGAACACGAACTGATCGACGCCGGAAGCCTTCAAGGCGGCTTCGTTCGCGCTTGGCTTGCCGGCCATCAGGACCGTGACCGCACCCGCTGCCTTCAGTGCCATAGCGGTGGCATCGGCCAAAAGGTCGTACGTCGCATCGGCACCGCAGATGCAGGCGACCGAAGCTCCGCTTGCTGCGAACGCCGCACCCGTATCTGCGGACGATGTGAAGCCGCCGTTCGTGACCACGTCGATGCCGCCGGCGGCGAGGAGATTGGCGGTCCAGCTCGCGCGCGCTGCGTACTCAGCCAAGGCTCCGAGGTTGGCAAGGAATACGTGCGGGCGCTTGCCGGCGGCTTTGGCAGCGGCATCTGCCGCATCGCGAAGCTGTTCGAATGGCTGCGCCAGCCGATGCGAGGCCAGCGGCACGAATTGCGTGACCGATGCTGGATGCTCGATCACCGGCGCAACATCGAGTACGGCGGTTGGCACCTCGGATAGATTTGGAAACTCCGATGTCCCGGTAATCGGGCTGCGGCGGCTGGCAACGTCTTGGAAGCGCGCCTTGGCGACCGCGGCGATCCGCGCCTGCAGGGCGCTGTTTGCCAGGCTTGCCACCAGCCCGCCCTCGCGCTCGATCTCCTGGAACAACTTCCAGGCTTTCTCGCATAACCGGGCGGTAAGGTCCTCGATAGCGCCTGATCCTGCCGCTGGATCGGTCACCCGCCACAAGTTGGTTTCCTCCTGCAGCACAAGCTGCGTATTCCGCGCGATCCGCCGCGCGAGCAGATCGGGCAGGCCCAGCGGCAGAGTGTGCGGCAGTATTGAAATTGTATTCGCGCCACCGGTCGCCGCAGTAAAGGCCGCGAGCGTCGATCGCAGCATGTTCACCGCCGGATCGCGTCGCGTCATCATGCGCCACGCGGTCTCGGCGTGAATGGCAATCGGACGCGACGCAACCCCGGATGCTTCCTCGACACGCTGCCAAAGACGGCGAAGTGCACGCAGTTTCGCCATGCCGGCAAACTGGTCCGAATCGACAGCAACGGTCCAGGACAAGGCGGAGAATGCCTCTCCTAACGGCATACTCTGACTTTCGAGCGCGCGCGCATAGGCGATGCCTGCGGCCAATCCTGCGGCCAATTCCTGGGCATCCGATGCGCCCGCTTCGCTGTAGGGGCGCAGGTCGCAAGTGATAAACGGCCCCCGGAATTCACCTGATCTCAGCGCACTGATCGATTGCGTAAGGTGCGCCGCGGTGTCGCTCCAGGCTGTCGGTGCCGATCCGGCGATCGCCATGACCCCGATCGGGTCCAATCCGAAATTGATCGATAGCCGTGCTGGATCGTGCTTGCGGCGTTCACAAAGTGCGGCAACGATTTTGGCAATGTTGTCGCCGTCGCGCGACGGTTCGATGCGCAGCGCAATCATATCCAGCATGACGCCAGAAAGTGCCGCATCCAATGCGTCGACGCTGTCGATTGCAACTCCAAAGCCGCGAGCAGCGAAGCTGCCACTGGGAACGAGGGCCAGACCGTTTGCCCCGCCTTCCAGATCGGCGGCCGCCAATTCCGCCGCGTCCGCCGCGCGTGGATGGTCGACCCGCACGGCGATGCCCCAAGGCTCGGCCACCCCCGACGCTGCGGTCACATCGGCTCCTGCAGGACGCTGATAAACCGGTTGGATTTCAAGCCCATCATAAGTTTTCGAGACGAGGCGCTGGAAATCGCCGCCTTTCAACGTCTTTGTCACCAAAGCCTGCCAAGCCTCGCGGTTGGGTGAGCCAAAATTACCGGTGAGCGAAGGCATTAGAGGCGGCGATGTCATGTGAGGCTCTACAACCCGTGAGTGAATGCGTGCGTTGCACCATCATTACACCTTCAAGCGAGGTCAATGGGCTAGGTCAATGGCCAGATCAATGTGCCTGGCCTGTTGGAAGACGATTGTTTCCGGTAAACGGCAGTAATAAGATCGAGCCGCATGCACAGGGCTCAAAGCAGGAATCGAGACTCGACGAATGACTTTGCTAAAAATTCCTAAGCCAATCTGGGTCTATGCTGCAGGTGCACTGATGGCCGTCTTTTCGACCGCAGTGCCAGCGTCGGCGAAACCTGAAGCCATAGCACTCGAGTTGGGCTACCCCGCCGGATCCATCGTAATCGTGAACACGGAGCGCAAAGTCTACTACGTCACGGGGCCTGGCACAGCGATTCGGTATGGCGTTGCCGTTGGCAAGGCGTCTGAGTTGTGGACCGGCCGTACGTTCATTTCCGACAAGAAGGTCGATCCGAAGTGGATACCGATCGACGGCGCCGAACCGGTCGATGGCGGCGACCCGTCGAATCCGCTCGGTAAACGCGCGCTGTACCTCGACTGGTCGTTGCTACGTATCCATGGAACACCTTCGCGCGGGTCGATTGGCAGCGCGGTGTCGAACGGCTGCATCCGCATGCTCAACGAGGACGTTAGCGACTTGTTCGAACGCGTGCACATTGGCGCCCCGGTGTTCGCCATCAACAGCCGCAAGGACGCGGGTTCATTCAAGGCCGCAAAGGTCGGCGATCTTGTTTACGTCAACCCCGACGTGCGCCGCGATGCCAAGGAAATGGAAGGTGAGGAGCAAGTCGCGAGGGCCGAGCAGCCCGAGCGTGAGCGCCGCCCATCGAGACCTTCATACAACTGGCGCGAATACAACCCGCAGCCTTACTATGCGCCGATGCCGAGGCGGTACCGGGACCCACCCGCTTTCAGCCCTGGCTGGTGGGATTAAGCGGCGGTTCGCGAAATTGCCTTGGCGGTTGAGGGAGAACTTCGATGACGACGTGGTGGGCGGATTTCGGGCAGGATAGCCTGATCGCGGGTGTCATAGCGGGTTTGATCGTAGCGCTGATTTCGCTTTGGCATCGCAACTATGCAGTCAAGCGCGGCAAGCCATCACCGGCGCGGCACGGGCTTCTGTTCGCCTTCGACTTCATCAAAATGGTGAGCTTTTTCACCCTAGCCCTGACGCTGAGCGCGATGGCAGCCGAGAAGATGATCCCGCGCAGCCTGATGTGGTATTTGATCGTCCTGATGTCGATCGCAGTCGTCGCAGCCGTGCTGCTCGGCCAGTTCGCCAAGGAGCGCATCGAACGCAACGCCACCGTAACCGGCATTGCCCCCGGCACCACCGGCGACGGCAACGGCAAGCAAGTCTAGCGATCCGCTAAATTGGACCGAGGAAGCGCTTTAGGCGTCGCGCCAGCTTTTGGGGATCTGTTGTTTCACATTCCCAGATAAT
>JANOOW010000050.1:0-3748 GCA_031421555.1 Hyphomicrobiaceae bacterium
CCCTCGTCGGCGGACCGCTGGGAGACCGCATCGGACGCCGCCGCATCATCTGGTTCTCGATCCTCGGCGCGTTGCCGTTCACGCTACTGCTGCCCTATGTCAACCTGATGTGGACTGGTATTCTGACCGTGGTCATTTCGCTGATCATGGCGAGCGCGTTCGGTGCGATATTGGTCTATGCCATGGAGCTTTTGCCTGGCCGCATTGGGCTCATCGCAGGGCTGTTCTACGGGTTGTCGTTCGGGCTCGGCGGCATCAGCGCGGCGCTGCTCGGCTACTTGGCCGATCACAGCAGCATCGCAACGGTGTTTCAGGTCTGCGCTTTTCTGCCAGCCGTCGGATTGCTGGCCTACGCACTGCCTGACATTCGAAGCCATCACGCAAAAGCGTAGCACCCCTACCAACGTCGAGGCTGGAAGGCCTTGCAGCCGGTCCAGGCAAGGTGTTGAACGCTGGTTCAGCGTGCGCCGTTGGCGAGCGCGGACGACGAGGAGAGTGTTGCCATGAGCCGTTACGCTGAAGTCTATGCCAGCTGGAAACGCGACCCGGAGGGGTTCTGGGCCGATGCTGCCCGCGACATCTCGTGGTACAAGCTGTGGGAAAAGCCGTTCGATCCCCACTCAGGTGCATACGGGCGCTGGTTTCCGGGCGCGGAATGCAACACCGCCTACAACTGCCTCGACCGGCACGTCGAACGCGGCCGCGGCGACCAGTCGGCGTTGATCTACGACAGCCCCGTCACCGAGAGCACACGCACTCTCACCTATGCCGAATTGACCGGCGAAGTCGCGACCTTCGCTGGCGTGCTGCAAGATCTCGGCGTGCGCAAAGGCGACCGCGTCATTGTATACATGCCAATGGTGCCGGAAGCGGTGATCGCGATGCTGGCCTGCGCGCGGATCGGGGCGATCCACTCCGTCGTGTTCGGCGGCTTTGCCGCAGCCGAGCTTGCCACCCGGATCGACGATTGCACGCCGGTCGCGATCGTCTCGGCGTCATGCGGCATCGAGGGGAGCAAGATCGTGCCCTACGAGCCGCTATTGAATAGAGCGCTCGAACTCGCGGAACACAAGCCAGCCATATCGGTTGTCCTGCAACGGCCCATGCGGGAAGCCAAGCTTCTGCCCGGACGCGATCACGATTGGGCAGCCCTCGTCATCGAAGCGAAGGCGCGTGACCGCAAGGCCGAGTGCGTGGCCGTCGCGGCAACCGACCCGCTGTACATCCTCTACACGTCAGGCACCACGGGACAGCCCAAGGGTGTGGTGCGCGACAACGGCGGCCACATGGTCGCCCTCAACTGGTCGATGCCGAATATGTACGGCATGTCGCCGGGCGATGTATTCTGGGCGGCCTCCGACGTCGGCTGGGTGGTCGGGCATTCCTACATCGTCTACGCGCCGCTGCTCGCCGGGTGCACGACGCTGCTGTACGAGGGCAAGCCGGTCGGCACTCCCGATGCCGGAGCGTACTGGCGGGTGATCTCCCAGCATAAAGTAGCGGCATTGTTCACCGCGCCGACCGCCTTCCGCGCGATCAAGAAGGAAGACCCGGCCGGCAGTTTCATCAAGGATTACGATCTGAGCGGCTTCCGCACGCTGTTTCTTGCCGGTGAGCGGGCCGACCCCGAGACCATCAAATGGGCAGAGGAGAAATTGCAGATTCCGGTGATCGATCACTGGTGGCAGACCGAAACCGGCTGGACGATCGCTGGCAATCCGGTTGGGCTTGGCGCACTGCCGGTCAAGCACGGTTCGCCGACGGTGCCGATGCCCGGTTACGATCTGCAGGTGCTGGACGAGAAGGGCAACCCGTTGCCGCCGGGCACGTCGGGCACGCTTGCGGTGAAGTTGCCGCTGCCGCCGGGATGCCTGCCGACCCTGTGGGGCAACGACGAGCGATTCCGCAAAAGTTACATCTCCGATTTCGCCGGCTACTACTCTACCTCCGACGCCGGTTTCATCGATGAAGACGGCTATGTGTTCGTGATGGCGCGCACCGACGACGTGATCAACGTCGCCGGTCACCGGCTGTCGACGGGACAGATGGAGGAGGTGGTCGCACGTCACAAGGCGGTTGCCGAGTGTGCCGTCGTCGGCGTCGCCGACGCGCTGAAAGGGCAGATCGCGGCTTGCTTCATCGTGCTCAACAATCACGTCACGCAGCCGGATGCCGAGATCGAAGCCGAGGTGATCAAGCTGGTGCGCGAGACGATCGGGCCGGTCGCGGCGTTCAAGCAGGTGATGGTGGTGAAGCGGTTGCCGAAAACACGGTCAGGCAAGGTGCTGCGGGCGACGATGCGCCAGATCGCCGACGGTGAGCCACACAAGGTGCCAGCGACAATCGACGATCCGGCGGTGATCGAGGAGATCACCAGCATCCTGCTCAGCCGCGGGATGGGCCGAGGCTGACGGTCAGCGGAACGGTTGTTCGACTCGCGGGTTGGTCGTTCGCAAACCCGGAGCTGGACATGAGCAACGTCACAACCGATACCGAAGACGCTGGCTGCGCTTGCGGGCGCGTGCGATTGCGCGTCAACGGCGAGCCAGCCCGTGTGGGCCTCTGCCACTGCCTCGACTGCCGCAAGGCACACGCGGCGGCATTCGGCGCATTCGTTGTCTTCCCTGCCGATGATGTGGAAATCCGGCTGAACGAAGGTGCCTCCGTCGGTCGCTTCGACCGCGGCACCTACGCCCGCTACTTTTGCCGCCACTGCGGGGCGCACGTCTATGCTAAGAGTGAAGGCTCGCCCGAGATAGAGCTGTTTCTCGGATCGTTCGACGACCCAAACCGATTCATACCGACGTATGAAGCGTGGTCAAAACGGCGGGAAAAGTGGCTCGGGTCGCTACCAACGATCGAGCATCGCTATGTAGAAGACGCTCAAATAAAAACCGGACGGCCCGTCGCGGACGGGCAATCCGGTTGTTGAGGTTTCTCTCTGGTTACTTCTCGTTCTTGTGGCTTTGACGGCCGGACTCGGCGTGCTGATCACTCGTGCCGCCCTGGGTGCCGCTGCTCTTGCGTCCATCTTTCGACGACGAGGAATCGTTCTTTTGGCTCTGCTGGCCAGTCTTGGAGCGCTGGTCGTTAGACCCGCCACGTGGGTTCTGTGCCATCGTTATCACATCCTTTTCACGTAAACGTAGACTCATTTCCACGTCGCTCGAAGAACGGCTTCTGGCGAGCGTGGTTCCCTTAGAAGTGATCGAAAACACAGATTTTCGAACAGCCAAGGTAGACTTTTCAGGTCAGCTGGAGCTCCAGGTAACGGACGCTTTTGCCGCGCGCGGGCTGAATGGCACGCCCAACCTCGGTGAAATCCAAAGCAGCGTGGAATGCATCCGATGCCGGATTGGGCGGATCGAAGTTGACCTCGGCACACACCAGCGCATGGCCGGCTGCGCGCGCCGCCTCAAACAAATCGTGATAGTGCTGGCGGGCGATGCCCCGTCCGCGGCCGGACGGCTCGATCACGATGCGATCGATATAGACAAAGCGCGAATGACGGGCGCGAAACCATAGGTAGTTCGGACTGGCGTAAGGGGCCATCTCGTCGAACGCCAACAGGAAGGACCGCGGGTCGATCGTTGCCCGGGCGTGAAACGCACAGGCGGCGAGACGCGCGAACTCACCGGCGCCGAGTGCGGACAGCTCAACACTGTGCTGGTTGTTGAGTTCGAGAAGCGGCACCAGATCAAGGTTGCGCAGCGGTTGCAGTTCAATGGCCATCTAACGCTCCTTCGAG
>JANOOW010000051.1:0-1748 GCA_031421555.1 Hyphomicrobiaceae bacterium
ACCGCCTTCTTTGCCAAGGAATCAAGTCGATGAGGTTCGCCTTGATCGATGCAGAGAAGTAAAACCATCAATGCGCGCTGAGGGGCGGAGCTTGCCAATTCGGTCGAGCATTTCCTCGGCACTCAATCGCACGGCTGAGGCGCAATCAAGGTCGAGACGAACGCCATCGACGTCGGATTTGTGGGAAATATTCTTCGATAAGATCTTTAGCGCGACACTGCCATGCCCGCCAGAGATCAGACGCTCCGCGATCCGGCCCGCTTCGATCGGTGTCGGCGCGACCTCGGTCGGCACGACGGGGATGCTGTAGAGCTTGATGATCTCCTTGCTTTCGGCCTCCGATAGCATCTCGCGGCTTTCGGCCAGAGCCCGGTTGATGATGTGCCGGGCAGGTCCTGATGCGAAAGTTTGATCCTCGGGCATGCGCGGCGGTGTTCGCATCAGAGCGTTCTGCATGCAGGTATGGCGAACGAGATGCATGAAACCGCGCGCGGCAGCACCAGGCGTCTCGTAAGTTGGCAGTCCGTTGGTAGCGAATAGCTTGCGCGAGCTTTCAGCAGCATCTTCGCCGAGCCAGTTCGTCAAAACTGGAACCGGTTTCGTGCCTTGGCTTTTGATGCTCAAGAGCAACTGCTCCGCGACAATGTGAGGCTGCGTTAGTGCGGTGGGGCAGTAAATGACCAGAACGGCTTCCGTTGCCGGGTCCCCAAGCAGCGAGTGCGCGTCCATATCGTGCCGGGTCTGCATCGCCAACGATGTCGACCGGGTTACCGCCGGACCAGGCGGACGGTAGTACGGCTGTCAAAGCTTCGCGCGTCGACGGAGTAAGTTCGGCCAGCTGTCCGCCGGAATCTGCAAGGCTATCGGCGGCCAGCACGCCAGCCCCACCCCCGTTGGTCAATATGGTCAGGCGCTCACCCCATAGTCGGGGAACAAACGCCAGCGTTTCCGCCGCATCAAACAATTCATAGAGGTCGAGAACGCGTAGCAATCCGGCGCGCCGGAAGGCGGCATCGTAGACCTCGTCCGAGCCGGCGAGCCGTCCGGTGTGCGACGCTGCCGCCTTGGCAGACGCCGCGTGACGCCCGGACTTGATGACGATGACCGGTTTGACGCTCGCCGCACGTCGGGCCGCCGACATGAACTTCGGTGCGTTGGTGATCGCTTCGGCATACAACAGGATCGCACGGCTCTTGATGTCCCCCGCGAGATAGTCGAGCAGATCGCCGAAATCAACATCGGCCATATCGCCGACCGAGATCACCTGTGAAAAGCCAATGCCGCGTGCCGCTGCCCAATCGAGCATGCCGGTCACAAGGGCGCCCGATTGCGAGACGAAGGCCAAGTGGCCGGCGTCAGCCGCGCGATGCGCGAAGGTTGCGTTGAGGCCAAGATGAGGCAGCATCAGCCCGATGCTATTGAGCCCAAGAATTCGAAACAAACTTGGCCGCGACCCATCGAGCATGCGCTGTTTGATCTCGCCGCTTAGGCCAGCGGTGATGACGACGCCGGCGCGCGCGCCCTTTGCCGCCAGTTCGCTCACGATGCCAGGGACAGTGGCTGGCGGTGTCGCAATGATGCCGAGAGTTGGTATCTCAGGTAGATCGCTGATCCTTGCGTAACATTTATGCCCCTCGATTTCCGAGTGCCGTGGGTTCACGAAATAGAGACCTTGCTTCAGGTCGCCGGCCAGCAGATTCCGCGCCACGACGCGACCGATCGAACCCGGCCGGGAGCTGGCTCCGATC
>JANOOW010000052.1:0-5099 GCA_031421555.1 Hyphomicrobiaceae bacterium
GAGATCGCCCAGGGCCTGGACATCCCTCCTGATCTGACATTACGCGAGATCGTGGTGCATGGCTTGGGCGTTCCGCCTGGTTTCGGAGTTGGTACACCGGGTGAGATTAACGGCACGGGAGGATATATTCCAGCTCTGCCAGTCGCCTCAAACGAGATCGTGAACTTGAATTCGGCCCAAGGAAATTTGGCCATTACGGAGTTCAAAAACGAGCTTAGTCAAAATGATTGGGCGCTGACCTGATCAACTATCAATGGGGCAGCATTGCTGCCCCATTGATTTTTCGCACATCACCGACGCCATCTTAACATTGCTTTTTTTAAGAGATTCATCAATGCGGCCACAACATGTGAATACTGCCGAAGCCGCGTTGCGCGCTTGCCGCCGATCGTTCTTCGTCGTCGGAGTTTTCAGTTTTTTCGTAAACTTTCTCCTCCTGACAACCGCCATCTACCTGATGCAGGTATTTGATCGAGTATTGTCATCTGGCAATAGGGCGACGCTGGCATACCTTACGGTCGTCGCCGGCGGAGCTGTGCTCGTGCTGGCAGTTCTCGAAGTTCTCCGCAGCCGGGCGCTTGGACGCGTGTCGACTTGGCTTGAACAGCGCCTGGCGCCTGTATTGCTCGACCGTAGTGTCGATGAGATTGTCGGCCGTCGCTACGAGGCCGGAAGCGGGCTAGCTGACTTGGCGCTCTTGCGATCGTTCGTTGGCGGAACAGGTGTGTTGACACTTTGCGATTTGCCGTGGGTGCCGGTTTTTCTCGCCGTCATTTATATGCTGCATCCTATGCTAGGCCATGTCGCACTCGCGGGGGCCCTGGTCCTCGGTAGTCTTGCATGGGCTAACGACCGTTTTACCCAGGCTCCGTTGAAAGCAGCGGGCGCAGCTTCACGGCGCGCTGATGTTGTTGCGAACAGCGCCATGCGAAATGCTGAAGTCGTCGATGCTCTCGGCCTATCGGACGGGCTCATCCGGCGATGGGCGAAGGATGGCGGCGAGGCGGTCCGGCTGCAGGCTTTAGCCGCCAATCGGAGTAGCACCATTGTTGGTATTTCCAAATTCGTCCGTTTGTTCGTGCAGATCGGTGTGATTGCCGCCGGCGCCCTCCTCGTCATGGAACAGCAATTGACAGGCGGTGCTATCATCGCTGCCTCGATCATCATGGGGCGCGCGCTAGCACCCGTGGAGCAGGCTATCAGCAATTGGAAACACTTCGTGCAAGCGCGCGAGGCGCACAGTCGATTGAAGGCCTCGTTCGCGAGACTACCGCGGCGGCCCGAACAGATGCGGCTGCCGGTACCGCGCGGGCATCTGTCTGCAGAGCGGATCGTTTACGGCTTCGATCTCGACAGGCCACCTGTACTGAAGGGCGTTTCCTTCGCCATCGAGCCCGGCGAGGCGATCGGCATCGTTGGTCCATCAGCTGCTGGCAAATCGACATTGGCCCGACTACTCGTCGGGATCGACAAGCCAACAGCCGGTGTCGTCCGTCTCGACGGCGGCGACATATTCGCGTGGCCACGCCGCGAGTTGGGCCAGTACATTGGATACCTGCCTCAGGACGTCGAGCTATTTTCTGGAACCGTCTCCGAAAACATTGCGCGACTGAGCGAGATGGATCCCGATCGGGTCGTTGAGGCCGCGCGCTTGGCCGACTGCCATGATCTTATCCTTAAACTCGATAATGGCTACGAGACTGAACTGGGCGACAGCGGCTTAAAGTTGTCAGGCGGGCAGCGCCAGCGGATCGGACTGGCACGTGCGCTGTATGGAGACCCCAAGCTCATAGTCCTCGACGAGCCTAACGCCAACCTCGACGGTGAAGGCGAGCAAGCCCTGTATCAGGCAGTCGTCCGAGCTAAGGCGCGTGGCGCCAGCCTGATTGTGATCGGGCATCGACCCAGCACACTGGCTGCCGTGGACAAGGTGTTGATGCTCGTTGACGGCCGGGTCGAGCGGTTTGGACCACGTCAGGAGGTGCTCGAAATGTTGGGGCGGCCGAAACTCACGACGTCTGATGCGGCCAAGTCAACGTCGCTGATCGATCGGCTAGACCGTTCCTCGTCTAAATTAACTGCGAACAATTCAATCAAGGACAGCGTAGCAACATGACAGTCGTTGCCCTCCCAGGTTCAGACAAGAGGTCCGCCGGTACCGATACGGAAGTCGAGGCGTTTCTGCATCCGCCAGCGCGGCCTCCGCTTGGTGTCATCACGGTCGTGGGCTCATTTTTTTTATTTGGCGGCTTGGGTGGCTTCGCTGCCTGGGCGGACATGGCGCCACTTGCCAGTGCTGTGGTGGCTTCAGGCATCATTGCTGTCGATACGAGCCGTAAAACGGTACAACATGTCGAGGGTGGCTCGATTGCAGAGTTGCTGGTGCGTGACGGCGACCGGGTCGATACCGGACAAGTTCTTCTCCGGCTCGACGATGTCGAGGCTAAGTCCCTGCATGGGCTGCTCGAAGGGCGCGTCTTGGCATTGTCCGCCCAGGACGCGCGGTTGATGGCAGAGCGCGAGACTAAATCGTCGTTGGTCTTCCCAGGGGAGCTCGTGTCTCAGCGTAGGCGTGCGGACGTCGCAGAAATCCTGCAAGGCCAGCAGAACATCTTCGACAGCAGTCACATCGCCTTCAAGGGCCAGTCCGATGTTCTGAAGCAACGCATTGCTCAGTTCAAAGCTCAGGAAGCGGGACTGCAGGCGCAACTCGCCGCAGGTCGAGAACAGTTTGCCTTTATTCAATCCGAGCTGACGGACGTACGTTCGCTGCATGCCCGCGGACTTGAGCGGAGGCCAAGGTTGCTGGCTCTCGAACGAACGGCATCTAAGCTCAAGGGTGATGAAGGTGAGCTGGCCAACCGAATCGCGCAGACCCGCGAGTCGGTCGCCAGTATCGAGTTCGAAATTCTCAATCTCAGCAGCTCGCGAGTCGAGAAGGCGACGGTTGAGCAGCGCGATGTCCAGAGCAAACTTGCTGAGGCGAGAGAGCGGATGACGGAAGCTCGCGTGAGGCTGCAACGGCGCGAAGTTGTCGCTCCACAAGCTGGCGTCGTGCTCAACTCTCAGTTCCACAATATCGGCGCGGTCGTCGGACCGGGCAAAAAGATCTTGGATATCGTTCCGAGCGAGGACAAATTGGTTGTCGAAGCACGGGTCAAACCGACCGATATAGAATCGGTGCGCGCGGGACTGCCGGTGAGGATTGCCTTCACGGCTTACAAGAGCCGCACCACACACCAAGTTAATGGGCGCGTAAAGCAAGTTTCGGCGGATGCACTGAGCGACGAACGCACCGGGCTGGCGCATTTTCTTGCACGCATTGAACTCGATCCCGATCAGCTGGCAAAGTTCCCTGGGATCAAGCCTAGCGCGGGTATGCCGGTTGAAACGTTCATCGAGACAGAAGAGAGGACACTGCTCGCCTACCTTTTGCAGCCCCTCACGGACAGCTTCCGGCGCGCGTTTCGCGAGCAGTAAGGTCAAGAAGGCTCCGCGCGCGGGGCCTTCTTGCGTTCAAGACTGAGACATTATCTCTCCGGTGCACTACACCGATGCAAAAATTGCTCCGGCGTTGACGTGCACAGAGAAACCCAGTTGCCGGGCACGCGCATCGCTCTGCACCGAAACCATCGTTGGCTTATTGGGCGACAGCACCTGCGGCCTTGAGTATCGGTGTCAGGCGGGCCATTTCCGTCTCGACCAGTTTCTGCAGCGCGACGGGCCCTCGTTCAGCGCCAGTTGGAGCGGTTGAGCCCAACTCCTCGTAGCGCTTCTTCGTCGTGGTGTCGTCCAGCGCCTTGCCCAAGGCGTCGATCAGACGCTCTCGTATCGCTGGCGGCAAACCTTTCGGCGCAACCATGGCGTTCCAGGCATTCGCCGTAAACTCGGGCATACCCGCTTCCGTCGTCGTCGGCACATCCTTGATGCTCGGTACGCGCTCGGTCGAAGTAACTGCGAAGGACTTGATAGTGCCGGCTTGGATCTGCGGGATATTGTTCAGCGCCTGATCGATCATGAAGTCGATCTTGCCAGCCACTAGGTCGTTCAATGCGGGACCCGTCCCGCGATAAGCGACCAACGCAGGCTTGAGCCCGACCTGGGCATGGAATACCGTTCCGACGACATGGCTTATCGAGCCTACTCCCGCATGGCCAAAGCTGATCTTGGCCTCGTTGGCCTTGAGGTAGGCGATAAACTCTTTCAGGTCCTTGGCCGGATTATCTTTCTTGGCGATGATCACCATCGGCGTGTTGTTGACGACGCCGATCTGGTCGAAGCTTTTGGCCGGATCGTATTTGAGATTGGGATAAAGCGCGGGGGCGGCTGATTGCGTCCCCATGTTGCCGACGGCGATCGTGTAGCCGTCGGGTGCGGCCTGCGCCGCTCGCGTCATGCCGGTACTCCCGCCGGCCCCGCCAACGTTCTCGATCAAGATCTGCTGCCCGAGCGTGCGCGACATGTGTTCGCCGACGATTCTGGCGACGACATCGGTCGGGCCACCCGCGGCGAACGGCACGATCAATGTGATCGGACGGTCGGGATAATTCTGCTGCGCGAGCGCCGGCCCGCACAATGCGATTGCAGCGATCATGTTGACAGCTAGACGACGGGTGGCGAGCATCGGCGTTCTCCCATGTTTTGATGAGTTGATTGCGGGCCTATTCCACGAATACTTTTTCCCGTCCGCGTTGGATCGATGGCAGCGCTGCTACTAGCATTAGAAGGAGTGTGGCGGCGAGCAAAGTGGCTGAAAGCGGCTCTTGAATGAATGTCGCGAAATTACCCCGCGAAATCGAAAGGGCCTGCCGAAGCTTCTCCTCCATCAACCGGCCAAGCACGAAGCCAAGGAGCAAAGGCGCTGGCTCGAACCCGAACTTCATCAGCGCGTAACCGAACACGGCGAACATCGCGGTCAGATAAACGTCGAGCGGGTTGTTATTGATCGAGTAGATGCCGATGCAGCAGAACAGCACGATCGCGGGGAACAACAACCGGTAGGGTACTTGCAACAGCCGCACCCATAACCCGATGAGGGGTAGGTTGATGATCAACAGCATGGCATTGCCGATCCACATCGACGTGATCATTCCCCAGAA
>JANOOW010000053.1:0-9868 GCA_031421555.1 Hyphomicrobiaceae bacterium
TCGGCGAGCAACCGGGCGACCAGGAGGACATCGAGGGGCGGCCGTTCGTCGGTCCGGCCGGCAAGGTGCTGCAGTCGGCGCTGGAGCGCTGCGGTATCGATCGCGCCCAATGTTTCGTCACTAATGCCGTAAAGCATTTCAAGTATGAGCCACGCGGCAAGCGCCGGTTGCACAAGAAGCCGAACAACTCGGAAATCGATATCTGCCGCTGGTGGCTCGATATCGAACGCAAGCTGGTGCAGCCGGAGTTGATCGTGGCCCTTGGCGCGACGGCGGCGCGCGGCGTACTCGGCAAGTCCGTCACCATCGGGCCGATACGGGGCAAGGTGCTGCCGCTGAGTTCGTCGGAGCACGTGCTCGTTACCGTGCATCCCTCCTATCTCCTGCGCATCGTCGACGAGGAGCAGAAGAAGACCGAATGGCGCGCGTTCCTGGCTGATCTGCTGGTCGCAAAGAGCTGGATCGAAGCGCGAGCCTAGCAGGCCGCAGATCATCCGCTGAAATCGGTAACGGTTGCAATTCACAACCGCTATACCATCATCGCCATGAAGCTCCCGATAGACGATGTGCTGGACGAAATCCGCGCTGCACTTGCCGCTTCGCCGAACGCCGTCCTCGTTGCCCCGCCGGGCGCCGGCAAAACCACACGGGTGCCGTTAGCGTTGTGCGACGAGCCATGGCTGAAAGCACGCAAGATCGTCATCCTCGAGCCGCGCCGTCTGGCAGCACGCGGGGCCGCCGATCGCATGGCATCGACGCTCGGTGAAAGCGTTGGCGAAACCGTAGGCATCCGTGCCCGCCTCGATAGTCGCGTTGGACCGAAGACGCGGATAGAGGTGATCACCGAGGGCGTGTTCGCGCGCATGATCATCGATGATCCGGCGCTCGAGGGCATCGGCGCGGTGTTGTTCGACGAGTATCACGAACGCTCGCTCGATGCCGATTTGGGGCTTGCCCTCGCGCTCGACGCGCAATCGGGTCTGCGCGAGGATCTGCGCATCCTCGTCATGTCGGCGACGCTCGATGGCGCACGCGTGGCCGGATTGCTCGGCGGGGCGCGTGTGATCGAAACCCACGGCCGGAGCTTTCCCGTCGAAACGCGATACATCGGCCGCGACCCGCGCGGGCGCATTGATGACCAGATGGCCGACGCGATCGTGAAGGCGGTTCGTGCCGAGCCGGGCTCGGTCCTCGCATTCCTGCCCGGCCAAGGCGAAATCCGTCGCGTTGCCGAACGGCTGGCCGAACGCATAGACGATCCGGCGATCGAAATTGCGCCTCTTTACGGCGCGATGGACCGCCGCGCTCAGGATCTGGCCGTGAAGCCCGCCAGCGCAGGCCGCCGCAAAATCGTGCTGGCGACGTCCATTGCCGAAAGCTCGATCACCATTGAAGGCGTGCGTGTCGTAATCGACTGCGGACTTGCCCGCGTGCCGCGCTTTGAGCCGGATGCCGGAGTGACGCGATTGGAAACCGTCCGCATCAGCCGCGCCAGTGCCGATCAGCGCCGGGGCCGCGCCGGACGCACCGAACCAGGCGTGTGCTACCGCCTGTGGGACGAGCCGCAAACACAAGCGTTGTTGCCGTTCGCTGCTCCCGAGATCCTGCACGCCGATCTGGCGAGTTTGATGCTTGATTGCGCGGCGTGGGGCGAGACCGATCCGTTGCGGTTATCGTGGCTCGATCCGCCGCCGCGGTCCGCGCTTGCCTCGGCAAGAACGGAATTGCAAACGCTTGGCGGCCTGGAGGCAGATGGCCGCATCAGCGGTCTCGGGCGCCGATTGCGAGCGCTGCCTTTGCCACCACGCCTCGCTGCGATGATCAT
The DNA here is from genome assembly GCA_031421555.1 of Hyphomicrobiaceae bacterium. Taxonomy (GTDB): domain Bacteria; phylum Pseudomonadota; class Alphaproteobacteria; order Rhizobiales; family Hyphomicrobiaceae; genus JAKFWF01. Next base: position 1,826 of record JANOOW010000053.1, read on the forward strand.
CGCGGCGGCATGTTTGGGGGCAGCCCGCGAAGCCGCCGGGATTGCCGCCCTGATCGTCGAGCGAGGGCTTGGCGGCAACGACGTTGATCTCGTGCATCGCCTGACGAACTTCCGGCGTGACCGCGGCGAGCGTGCGCAATCGATGCGCGGCTTGGTGCAGGCGTGGCGTAAACTTGCCGAAGCTGGCCGCTCGAAGAAACACAACGTCGAGCCGGCCTCGCCCGCAGCACTTCTCGCACTCGCTTTTCCCGATCGGATCGCCAAGGGGCGCGGACGTGACGGACAATTTCTGCTCGCCAACGGGCGCGGCGCCAACATCGATGTTACAGACCCGCTCGCGCGATCCGCGTATCTCGTCGTTGCCGAGATGGCCGGATCTGCCGCATCGACCCGCATACTTCTCGCCGCTGCCATCGACGAAGCCGAAGTGCGTGACATAGCCGCCGCACGCATTACGCATACGGATGATGTGACGTTCGATAACGCGGCAGCGGCCTTGCGTGGCCGTCGCACCAGCCGGCTTGGCGCTATAACGCTGGCGTCCCTCCCGCAGTCTGTTGCTTGCAACGACGAGACAGCGCTGCTGCTCGCCGATGGCATCGCCGAGCTGGGGATTGATCGGCTGCCCTGGTCGAAGGCACAAATGCAAATGCGTGATCGCGTTGGATTTCTGACTGCAACCGCTCCCATGGATTGGCCCGATTTGTCCGGCGCGGCTCTCGGTTCCACCGTGTGCGATTGGCTGGCGCCGCACCTTGCCAACAAGACGAAGTTGTCCGAGATCCAGGCGGGAGATCTAGCAGCCGCGCTCGATACACTGTTGCCATGGGATCTGCGCCAGCGACTTGATCGGGACGCGCCGACGCACTTCACGGCACCGACCGGCAACGCGCACGCCATCGACTACGAGGGGCCGGGTAAGCCCGCACTTCACATCCGCGTGCAGGAATTGTTCGGGCTGAAAACCCATCCCGCGATCGCCAAAGGCCGTCTGCCGCTGACGCTCAATCTGTTGTCGCCAGCGCACCGGCCGATCCAGATCACGCGCGACCTGCCAGGCTTCTGGGCGGGCAGCTGGGCGGCCGTCAAAGCCGACATGCGCGGGCGCTACCCAAGACACCCTTGGCCCGATGATCCGGCATCAGCGCCGCCAACCGCGCGGGCCAAACCGCGAGGAACTTAAGTAGTGCCCGATTTGCGCCATACGGCGCACTTAACAGTCGAGCGTCGCAACGGGGCTTTCGCACACGGCCTCGTCGAACCGCGACTACTTTCTTGGGGGATATCATGCGCAAGATCGACCGGCGTTCGGCATTGACACTGGCCGTCTCTACGATCGCCGCTGCCGGACTTTCCAACAACTCTTTGGCGCGGCCAGGCGGGTATGTCGATGGCAAAGTCGCCCGCACCCTCGACTCGCTGTTCTATCGAGTGCGCGGATCGCGGAACTTGATCGAACGAGCCGCCGGCGTGCTGGTGTTCCCAACCATCATCAAGGCCGGCATCGGCATCGGCGGCGAATACGGCGAGGGGACGCTGCTTATCCGCGGCACGACGGCCGGCCATTACAATATCATATCGGGCTCGATCGGCTTCCAACTCGGCGCACAGGCACGCTCGGTTGTGATCGCCTTCATGACCGGGGAAGCATTGGCCCGCTTCGAGCGCACCGACGGCTGGAAGGTCGGCGTCGATGGGTCTGTTGCACTGATCACGGTCGGTGTTGGCGGCTCGGTCGACAGTGACCGGATCGCAAGCCCCGTGGTCGGTTTCATCTTCGACGGCAAGGGACTGATGTACAATCTCACGCTCGAAGGCACCAAAATCAGCCGCGTCTCGCGCTGAAGCCGCGCACCGCGGCGGTGACCTCGGTGGGTAAGGCGCGTTCGACCCCACCGAACCGCAACGCCTGATGCGCGCTCCTAAGCGCCAACGGCGAGGCGTGATCTGAAAAGACGCGTCGTTGAATCAAACGACTTGCCACGAGAGTAATGCGCCAGCCTGTGGAAGACGATGCCGCTATCCGCCGGCCTTGACGGTAATGGGGCGAAAAGAGCATACCAACGCCATGAACCGGCACGCGCATCAACCAGCCGTAAACATGTGTTGCGGCATTATTATCATCGGCAGCTAATCAAACGGCTGGCGCGGCCTGTTGTTCGTTTTCCTTGAATTGCACTCTGCGCTTAGCCCCCGCCTTCCGGTCAGGGGACCACGTATGTCGCTTTCGCTCTACAACACTTTGACCAGGTCCAAGTCCGCCTTCGCGCCGCGTGACGCCAGCAACGTGCGGATGTACGTGTGCGGCCCGACCGTCTACGACTTTGCGCACATCGGCAATGCACGGCCTATCATCGTCTTCGACGTGCTGTTCCGGTTGCTGCGCCGCATCTACGGTGACGCCCACGTTACCTACGCCCGCAACATCACCGACGTCGACGACAAGATTAATGCGCGTGCTGTCGAGCAGTATCCAGATATGGACCCGATCGCTGCGATCAAAAAGCTGACCAGGGAAACCACGGGCCAGTTCCATGCAGATATTGCGGCGCTAGGCCTCCTGCCGCCGACGGTCGAGCCACGCGCGACCGATCACATCGAGGGCATGCGGCAGTTGTGCGATGCGCTGGTCGCGCGCGGCAACGCCTACGTCGCCGAAGATCACGTGCTGTTCAACGTTCCCTCGATGCCGGACTATGGCCGCCTGTCGGGCCGCTCCGCCGACGACATGCTGGCCGGCGCTCGCGTCGACGTCGCCCCCTACAAGCGCGATCCGATGGATTTCGTGCTGTGGAAGCCATCGCCGGCCGGCGTTCCAGCCTGGCCGAGCCCGTGCGGCATTGCGCAGCCCGGCCGTCCGGGTTGGCATCTGGAATGCTCGGCGATGGCGGACAAGCATCTCGGCCAGACCTTCGACATTCACGGCGGCGGCATCGACCTGAGCTTCCCGCATCACGAGAACGAGATCGCGCAAAGCCGTTGCGCGCATGGCACGGAGACGATGGCCGACGTGTGGATGCACAACGGTTTCTTGCAGGTCGAAGGTGAGAAGATGTCAAAGTCGCTCGGCAACTTCATCACCATCAACGAGCTGCTGACGACGTCGAAATTCGGCAATCAACCGTGGCATGGCCGGGTGCTGCGCATGGCGATGCTTGGCACGCACTACCGGCAACCGATCGACTGGACCGTCGACCGGCTGGCGCAGGCGCGCGCCACGCTGGTCGAGTTCGCCGGCATGGTGCACGGCGTGGCGGCTTCCCCCGAGCCACTGCCGGAAGTTATCGCCGCGTTGTCGGACGATCTGAATACGCCAAGCGCAATGTCGATCATTCACGGCGTGGCGAAGTCTGCCCGGCGCAATCCGCAAGGTGCTGCCGACCTCAAGGCGACGTTGGAGTTCATGGGCTTGTACGGCAATGAAACGCCGTCATCGCTCGAGCTGGGTAGTCGCGTTCTCTCGATCGACGAGGGCGAGATCAACAGGCTTATCACCGCTCGTCTCGCTGCCCGCCGCAATCGCGACTTCAAGGAGAGCGATCGTATCCGCGACGAACTCGCCGGGCTTGGTGTACAACTCAAAGACGCAAAAAATTCAACCACCGGCGAAATCGAAACGACGTGGGAGGTGAAGCTGTGAGCCTTTCGCGACTTTACCTGTTCGACACCACGTTGCGCGATGGAGCGCAGACGCAAGGCGTCGATTTCTCCGTCGCCGACAAGCTGCGCATCGCGGGCGTTCTGGACCAACTCGGCATCGACTATGTCGAAGGCGGTTACCCCGGCGCCAACGCCACCGATACCGAATTCTTCAGCACGCCGCCTAAGCTGACGACCGCAACGTTCACCGCATTCGGCATGACCAAACGCGTCGGCCGCTCGGTGTCGAACGACCCGGGCTTCCAGGCGATTTTGCAATGTTCCGCACCGGCAATCTGTCTCGTCGCCAAGGCTTGGGACTACCATGTGCGCGTGGCCCTCGGCATCACCAACGAGGAAAACGTCGAAGGTGTTGTCGAGAGCGTCAAGGCTGTGCGGGCGAGCTCGGCCAAACGCGAGAGCATGATCGATTGCGAGCATTTCTTCGATGGCTACAAGGCCAACCGGGCCTACGCCATGCGCGTCGCACAAGCCGCATACGACAGCGGCGCGCGCTGGGTCGTCCTGTGCGACACGAATGGGGGCACCCTGCCGCATGAGATCGAGCGCATTATCAGCGATGTCGCAAAAATTATCCCCGGCACGCACCTCGGCATCCACACGCATAACGATACCGAGAACGCGGTCGCCAATACGCTGGCCGCGGTACGTGCGGGCGTGCGGCAGATACAGGGCACGCTCAACGGCCTTGGCGAGCGCTGTGGTAATGCAAACCTGACGTCGATCATTCCAACGCTGCTGTTGAAGTCCGAGTTTGCCGAGCATTTCGAAACCGGCGTTACTCCGGAGCGTCTCGCCCACATCACGCGCGCAAGCCGCGTGCTCGATGAAATTCTCAACCGGTCACCAACTCGACAGGCCCCGTATGTCGGCGAAAGTGCATTCGCGACCAAGGCTGGCATTCACGCGTCAGCGATCTTGAAGGAACCTCAAACCTACGAGCATGTGCCACCGGAAAGCGTCGGCAATCGCCGCCGGGTGCTGGTATCGAATCAGGCTGGCAGGTCGAACATCATGGCCGAGCTGGAGCGCGTCGGCATCGTCATCGACAAAAACGATACGCGCGTGGCAGCGCTGCTCGAGGAAGTGAAGACACGCGAAAGCGTCGGCTATGCTTATGACGGCGCGGACGCGTCATTCGAGCTGCTGGCGCGCCGCATCATCGGCGACGTGCCGCGCTACTTCTCGGTCGACAGCTTCCGGGTGATGGTGGAGAAACGCCACAACGCGCTTGGCCAGCTGGTCACGGTTTCGGAAGCAACCGTGAAGGTGTTCGTCAACGGCGACAGCGAACCGCTTTGGTCGGTCGCCGAGGGCAACGGCCCGGTCAACGCGCTCGACTGCGCGCTACGCAAGGACCTCGGCCGCTACCAGGCGCACATCAAGGATATCGAGCTCGTTGATTATAAGGTCCGCATTCTGACCGGTGGTACCGAGGCCGTCACCCGCGTCTTGGTCGAAACGCTGGACACGTCGACCGGCGAACGCTGGTTTACGGTCGGCGTATCGCCGAACATCATCGATGCGAGCTTCGAAGCGCTTCTCGACAGCATCAACTACAAGCTACTGCGCAGCGGTGCTCAGGTGCATGATAAGACCGCGATCGGCTAGCCGAAGGAGCTATCGCGCGAATTCATATAAAGCATTCGCGTGCGCACTTGTCGGTAGCGCTGCGGCAGAGTAGGTTTCGCGCGCTGGAGGGGTGGCCGAGTGGTTTAAGGCACCGGTCTTGAAAACCGGCGTGGGTGAAAGCCCACCGTGGGTTCGAATCCCACCCCCTCCGCCAACATATAAGCTATTGATAATAAATAATAAAAATATATACTCTCCCGCGATTTCGCCGACAAATGGGCGGCTTTGACCCGTAGCATTTTCTCCACTCGGCCATGCGCGCTGAATGCCGCATAAACGGCGCCGGTCTGGCTGGTTTTCTCTCATGGCCGGTTTGGCGGTCCGCTTTGGTGAGGTCGCGATCGTTCAAATGCGTGGGCACAGACGCCCGGATTGTCGTCCCTTATGGATCAGGATCATGGGAAGCCAAGTCGGCGGGCCTGATCGGTCCAGGCAAACGGGGTGTCGACGCGATTGAGCAGATCCCAGGTGGTGAGCTCGACGGGCTGTCGGCCATCAAGGCTGGCATCAATTATCGCAGGCGACAGGCAGGCGAGCGGTAGGTGCCGGGCCACGTACCGCTTGTCGGTGTGATAAGCCTTAGCAAGCGCTTCCACCGACGGATGCTTACCCTCGATCAACTCAGCCATCCAGCGTCTGGCACGTGCGAGCGCTCGAATCAGGGTTCGGTTGGGTTCGGGCTGGGCATGGCCAGCCTGCGTCAGAATTAATTTAGTTTCGACACCACGGCGACGCAGCACGATTGGGATCGTCAATCGCGGCGCATCTGAGATGTTGACACGACCTGCCTCCGTCTCAAAACCGAGCGCGCTGATCATACCGTCTGGATTGAACACGATCGTGACCGCGCCTGTCGCGATCTCGATCTTGGTTATGAACTTGAGCATAAGTGTACGAGCTGTGGCCGGATCTTCCCCCGCGAGGCTGTTCGCGATCATGGCTCCGATCCGAGCGAGTTGGGTCCAATCCGGCATCGACCAAAGGCGATGCGGCTCGATCTCTTTGGCGATCTCGATTAAGCGGGTCTGATCAAGCAATAAAGCGCTGATCTCGCGAACCACGATGGCCTCGATTTCGGCGGCAGGGAGCCGCCAGGCCATTGTGCCTTCCGCTTCCGCTTTAAGCATTTGATTGCGGCTGGGCCGACCACACGTGCGGCCCGCATGAAGGGCCTTGCTGATGTAGTAGCGATAGCGCTTGCCATGCTTGTTCGCATGGGTTGCGACCAGCTTGTTGCCCTCTACATCAACCACGAGGCCAGCCAGCAGGCTCGAAACCTGGGCGTTCCGGCCGACCTTGCGTTCGTGTCCATTGGCTGCCAGTTGCACAGCAACTTTCGTGAACGTCTCAACCGGAATAATTGCTGGGTGCTGTCCAGGATACCGGGTGCCCTTATGGCTGATGTCGCCGCAATAGATCGGGTTTGACAGCAACTTGTAGATCTGTCCGCGTGAGAACTGCCGGTCACCATAGACCCGGCCGGCTTTGGTGGTTCGGCTTGGCATGGCAGGTGGGCGGCGGGCCAGCTCGGTCTCGACAGCTCGCACCGTCCCGAGTTCCCGATAATGCGCAAAGATCGTTCGGACGATGCACGCCTCAGCGTCCTTGATGATAAGGGTCCGGCCGTTGGCGCGATAGCCGAACGGCACGAACCCGCCCATCCACAGCCCCTTCTTCTTGGAAGCGGCGATCTTATCGCGGATGCGCTCGCCGGTAACCTCGCGTTCGAACTGAGCGAACGACAGCAGCACGTTGAGCGTCAGCCGACCCATCGAGGTCGTCGTATTGAATGCCTGCGTCACCGATACGAACGACACGCCGTGCGCATCGAACACCTCAACGATCTTGGCGAAATCGGCGAGCGCACGGGTCAATCGATCGACTTTGTAAACGACAACCACGTCGATCTTGCGCGCCGTGATGTCAGCCAGCAGCATGCGGAGTGCTGGTCGATCCATTGACCCTCCAGAATATCCGCCGTCATCGTAGGGGGTTGGTAGACCGACCCACCCCTCATGCTTCTGGCTGGCGACATACGCCGCGCAGGCCTCACGCTGCGCATCGAGCGAGTTGAACTCTTTGTCGAGCCCTTCGTCCGACGACTTGCGGGTATAGATGGCGCAGGCGACGCGGCTCATACCAGCCGCCTTCGCAGGTTATGCAAGCGACCACGGCATGTCTCAACCGCAACAATCAAGCGGTCATATGAATGGCTGCCGGCGTCAAGACTTGGCGCCGCCTGGGCCTCGCATGCAAGCAGTGCGGCATCCTCCAGCAGACCGGTGATATCGGCGAAGGTCTTGCGTACGGCGTCCAGCGCGGGTCGCTTAGCCATCAGCTGCCCCCGCTTTCAAACCGAAGAACCTTGGTCCCGACCAGCGCGCGCCTGTAATCTCACGCGCGACCACTGACAGCGACCGGTAGCGTTGGCCGCGCCACTCCACGCCGTCAGCCAGGATAATGACCGTGTGCGTTACATCGTGCCATTCGCGCACAAGCCGTGTACCCGGCTTGAACAACGCGCTCGGACGTCGTCCTTGCGGCATGAACTGCCCATCAGGGCCCGAGCTTTGCAGTTTGCGGAGCGTTGATTTCGATAGGCCGCCCAGAACGCGTTCCTGAAGTTTGTAGGCGATGCCACGAAGGTGGATGTCGCGGCTGAGCCGCATCGGTGGCGGCGTCTGATGCAGACGCCGCCACTCTTGCCGCACTTCGAGGATCGTCAAGCCTTGGAGCCGGGCGAGTTCGCTG
>JANOOW010000054.1:0-15443 GCA_031421555.1 Hyphomicrobiaceae bacterium
TGAACTCGATGTCCTGCATGTCGCGATAGCGGCCTTCGAGCTTTGCAAACACATCGATGAGCTCTTTGTACGTGGCAGGCATCAGCGCTTCGAGCGACGGGTTCTTGTCGCCAGCTTCCTTGCGGGAAATTTCGGTCAGGCTTTGCGGCGTACGGATGCCAGCGACAACATCTTCGCCTTGCGCGTTGACGAGAAATTCGCCGTAGAGCGCCTTCTCGCCGGTCGATGGATTGCGCGTGAAGGCGACGCCAGTGGCCGACGTGTCACCCATGTTGCCGAACACCATCGCCTGCACGTTGACCGCGGTGCCCCAGCTTTCGGGAATGTTGTGCAGCCGCCGGTAGGTGTTCGCGCGCTGGTTCTTCCACGAACCGAATACGGCCGAGATCGCGCCCCACAGTTGCTCCGATGTCGACTGCGGGAACGGCTTCCCGGTTTCGCGCTGCACCGCTGTCTTGTACTCGCCGATAATCTTCAGCCAATCACTCGCGTCAAGTTCGGTATCGCCAGACTTGCCGGTGAGGCTCTTGTGGTTGTCCAGAATGTCGTCGAACATGCCATGATCGACTTCGAGCACAACGTCGGCGTACATCTGAATGAAACGGCGGTAGCTATCGTAGGCAAAACGCTCGTTGTTCGCGCGTGCCGCCAAGCCTTTCACGGTCTCATCGTTGAGACCAAGATTGAGGATGGTATCCATCATGCCGGGCATCGATGCGCGCGCACCCGAGCGAACCGAAACCAGCAGCGGATTGCCGGCATCGCCGAACTTTGCGCCGACGGCTTCGCCGACATGGTCGATCGCGGCGCGCACCTGCGCTTCGAGGCCGGCTGGCCACTTGCGATCGTTCGCATAATAGGCCGTGCACACCTCGGTCGTGATCGTAAACCCGGGCGGCACCGGCAAGCCCAGGCTTGCCATTTCGGCAAGATTGGCGCCTTTGCCGCCGAGCAGGTCCTTCATTGCAGCAGACCCGTCGCTGCGCCCCTGGCCGAACGAATAGACCCATTTCGTTGCAGTGGTCGAACCGGCAGAACCCTGGGTCATGAGTTGCATCTCCATTATGAAGCCGGATGGCGTGCGCTTGTTTTGAGCGTCAATACGCCCCTAGCAATAGAGTCGCAAACGCCAACATGTCCCAAAGCGTTGCAACGGCCGCTGGCATTTGCTTTGACAGGAGCGCACCGCCCACTTTCACGCACACCTCGAACGAGAGTTGCCTCGATGACCGATCATTTGCCAGCCGTGCTTAAGTCCCTTCAGGTCAACGAGGAGGCGGCACTCGGCCGTCTGTTCGAGTTGCTGCGTATCGATAGCATCTCGACCGACCCGGCGTTCAAGGATCGATGCAAGGTGGCGGCGGATTGGTGCGCAAACCAGCTGACCGAGATCGGCATTGCAGCCACCGTGCGTCCGACCACAGGGCATCCGATGGTGGTTGGCCACAGTCATCAAACGGTACCGAAAGGCATGCCGCATGTGCTGTTCTACGGTCACTACGACGTTCAGCCGGTAGATCCGCTCGAACTGTGGACGTCGCCGCCGTTCGAGCCGCGCATCGCCACGGAGAAAGGCAACGGCAAGGTCATCATCGCCCGCGGTGCCGAGGACAACAAAGGCCAGCTGATGACATTCTTCGAGGCGGCTCGCGCTTGGAAATCAGTCAACGGCGCACTGCCGATCGCGGTGACGGTGCTGCTCGAAGGCGAGGAGGAGTGCGGCTCGCCCAGCCTGCCGGCCTTCCTCAAGACTTCGGGCAAGGAGTTGATGTGCGATTTCGCGCTCGTCTGCGATACCGGGCAATGGGACAAGGATACGCCAGCCATATCGACGCAATTGCGCGGGCTCGCCTCCACCGAGATCATCATCCGCGGCCCGTCGCGCGATTTGCATTCCGGGCTGTACGGCGGCGCTGCGATCAACCCGATCCGCGTACTCAATCGTATTCTCGGCGAAATGCACGATGCAAAGGGCCGCGTGCGCATTCCAGGATTTTACGACGGCGTGAAACCTCTAGCGAAGGCGCTGCGCACGCAGTGGGCTAAGCTTGCAGATGAGCGCCGCGGCTTCCTCAAGACAGTCGGATTGTCGGTGCCATCGGGCGAACAAGGCTTCAACATCATCGAGCAGATGTGGGCGCGCCCCACAGCCGAGGTCAACGGCATTACCGGCGGCTACCAGGGCGCCGGCGCCAAAACGGTGATCCCCGCGCATGCTTCGGCGAAACTGACGTTCCGCCTCGTTGCCGGCCAGGATCCAGCCAAGATCATCGAGGCATTCCAGGCCTTCGTGAAGGAGCGCCTGCCAGCCGACTGCCGCGCCGAGTTTATCGGCGTCCACGGCTCGCCAGCCGTCGCCTTTGACACCAACACGCCGTATATCGCCGCCGCGGCCGCAGCTCTCGAAGAAGAATGGAAGCGTCCAGCCGTGATGATGGGCATGGGCGGATCAATTCCGATCGTGCAGTCGTTCAAGGAGAAGCTCGGCATGGACAGCCTACTGGTCGGCTTTGGCCTCGACGACGACCGCATCCACTCGCCGAACGAGAAATATAATCTGTCGAGCTTCAGGAAAGGCGCTCGTAGCTGGGCCCGCATCATCGACCGGCTTGCCAAGACCGGTTGATCGCCATAATTGCGGTGTAGCCGAACTAATCATTCCCTTTCCGACAGGTCACCAATGAAACGCTTCAAGATCCCGCATGTCGCTCCCAGAAACCGCTTGGCTATCGTCGTCGCTGCGGTGGCGGCGCTGGTGTCGGGTATCGCGGCAGAAGCGCAACGTGCACCCTATGGCGGGCCGGGACAGGGCGGCCGGTCGCAGACGACCTACGAGTCCGGCAAGTTCGATTACTATGTGTTGGCGCTATCGTGGAGCCCGAGTTATTGCGCCGGCGCCCGGTCAAGAAGCCGCGACGATCAGCAGTGCGCGCCGCGCGATGGCAAGCGCTTCTCGTTCGTGCTGCACGGCCTGTGGCCGCAATTCGAAAAGGGCTGGCCGCAGGATTGCCGCTCGGCAGCAGGCGATCGCGTGCCGCGCCCGGTCGCCAACCGCATGCTCGACATCATGCCGAGCGACAAGCTCGTCTTCCACGAATGGCGCAAGCACGGCACCTGTTCGGGTCTCAGCATCGATGGCTATTTCGACCTCGCCCGCTCGTTGCACGACAAGGTCAAGATCCCGCAGCGCTACCAGCAGGTGAACGATCCGCGGCTGACGCTTCCGCCGCAAGAGGTGGTCAACGACTTTATCGCGGCCAACCCCGGCCTCAATCGTAACATGATCACCGTCAAGTGCGGCGGTCCCGGCAATCGCATGGAGGAAGTGCGCGTCTGCTTCGACAGAGATGGCAAGTATCGCGCCTGCGGGCGCAACGAAGATCAGCGCAAGGCGTGTTCCGCGCCCACCATGTATATTCCACCAGTGCGTGGATAATTTCGGCGCCGTAGTGCAATCGTCACACTACGGCCTTTTTTGTGGAGAGTTCGGCTAATGCGAAGGCAGTGGCCTTTAGATCATTGATCACAAGGTGGTCATCGGTCCAGGCTTCAACGTGCGCGTAGCGATTCGGCTCGAAGCCGAACCCAGCGGCGATGATGCAAAGAGCTCTGCCGGAACATCAGTGGAATGAGCAAGATCGGGCGGATGCCGGCTCGCGCTTGTCCGCACAGTCTAATGATCATCCCGTCCAGACCGCGCAGCCCGCACAGGCTCCGCTCAAGCGCGCGACGCGATCGGCGATCGGGTACGGCTTGCTCGGGTTTTTCCTCGGCGCGTTGTTTTGGCATTTCGTGGGCTTCTGGGATTTCGTCGGCCAGTTGATGTTCAAAGGCGGGTCGAACGGAACCGAGATCGCGCAGGGTCCGCCACCGGTCAAATTGAAAGAACGCGTTTCCGGGACGTCGGCGATCGCTGTCGCCGTAAGCCCGGAAGCGTGCACCATGCTGCAGCTCAACCGGAGCACTGGTGAAACCGCCGCTGTCCCTTGTGAGGGCGACCCATTGCCGTTGCGCGGCATCAAACCCGCAAAACGCGACGATCTGCGCGTCACCGCTACCCAGCGCTTGATCGAGACGACGGCACGTGGCTGGGGCGCCGTAAAGGTCGAACCGCCAGGCGCTGCGATAAACCAAGCCAACGCGGAATGAGCTGCCCTCGTTGACAATTCATAGATCCGGCGGCATATACCGAACCATGAGCATCACGCCGATCAGTTCGATCCGCCGACGCCGCGAAAGCTTTAGCTTGCGGCGATGAGGGCGTTTGCTTTGTAAGATGCCCCAAGAGCCGCGCCATCTGTCGCGGCTTTTTTGTTGGCTGCGGTGTTCTGAATTCACCCACCATAGGTGTCCTCGATGTCCCCCTCTCCAGAAGCCGCTCACAACCTAAAGAAGCCAACCGTCTTCATCGATGGCGAAGCAGGCACCACCGGCCTTGGCATCGCGCAAAGGCTGGCAGCCGTCGACGGCTTGAGCGTCCGCTCCATCGCGCCAGAAAAACGCAAGGACGCAGGCGCCAAGCGCGCGTTGATGCAGGAAGTCGATCTCGTCGTCCTATGCCTGCCCGATGATGCCGCAAATGAGACCGTCGCCATGGCCGATGGGCTGCCGAACGGCGGACCAAAGATCGTCGATGCCTCGACCGCACATCGCGTCGCGCCTGGCTGGACCTATGGATTTGCCGAACTGACGCCTGGCCAGGCGTCGCTCATCGCCGACGCAAAGCGGGTGTCCAATCCGGGTTGCTATCCAACCGGTGCGGTCGCGCTGTTGCGGCCACTCATCGATGCGGGTCTGATGCCTGCGGATTTTCCGGTCACGATCAACGCGGTATCGGGATACTCTGGTGGTGGCAAGTCGATGATCGAGGCGTATGAAGCGGGCAAGGCGCCGGCCTTCGAGTTGTACGGGCTTGGGCTGTCGCACAAGCACTTGCCGGAGACGCAACTACACGCCGGCTTGCAGCGTAGGCCGATCTTCGTGCCATCGGTCGGAAACTTCCGGCAGGGCATGCTGGTTTCGGTACCGCTGCATCTGGATTTGATGAAGCCGAACACGTCGGTCGCCGATCTACACGCGAGCCTGACTCAGCGGTACGCCGGCTCGGACTACGTGAAGGTAATCGGCCGCGACGACGCGAGCGTGAAGGGCGGCAAAATTGAGCCGCAAGCGCTTAATGATACCAATGTCTTGGAACTGCGCGTGTTCGGTAGCGACGCGTTGCGTCAAGCGGTCCTCGTCGCCCGGCTCGACAACCTCGGCAAAGGCGCTTCGGGTGCTGCCGTACAATCGATCAAACTGATGCTGGGCGTCGCCTAGACCGACGGCTAGTCGAGATCTTCGACTTGGGCCGGGCCGCCGCCCTTGATGCGCTGCGCCAATGCCGCTTCGATGAACGGGTCGATCGCGCCGTCGAGCACCGCATCTGGATCGGTACTGGCCACGCCGGTGCGCACATCTTTCACCATCTGATAGGGCTGCAGGACGTACGAGCGCAGTTGATGCCCCCAGCCGATGTCGGTTTTGGAGGCGGCTTCGGCGTTCGCTTTCTGCTCGCGGCGCTTGAGTTCGGCCTCGTACAGCCGCGCGCGCAGCATGCCCCATGCGGTCGCGCGATTTTTGTGCTGCGAGCGTTCCTGCTGGCATGAGACGGCGATGCCGCTTGGAATGTGAGTGATGCGTACCGCCGAATCGGTGGTGTTGACGTGCTGGCCACCCGCACCCGACGCCCGGTAGGTGTCGATACGGCAGTCGCTCTCGTTGACCTGGATGTCGATCGTGTCGTCGATCACCGGGTACACCCAGGCGCTGGCAAAGCTGGTGTGGCGGCGGGCATTGCTATCGTAGGGCGAAATCCGCACGAGCCGATGCACGCCGGACTCGGTCTTGAGCCAGCCGTAGGCGTTCTCGCCCTTGATTTCGATCGTCGCCGATTTGATGCCGGCTTCCTCGCCCGCGCTCTCCTCGAGCAGCGAAACCTTGAAGCCGCGCTTCTCCGCCCAACGCATGTACATGCGCAGAAGCATCTGCGCCCAGTCCTGGCTTTCGGTACCGCCTGCACCGGCATGCACTTCTAGATAGGTATCGAAGCTGTCCGCCTCGCCCGATAACAGCGCCTCGATCTCGCGCTTCTGGCCAACCTTCTGCAGATTGCGCAGCGCCGCCTCGCCCTCGAAAATGGCCGGCTCGTCGTTCTCCATCTCACCGAGGTCGATCAGCGTCGTCGCATCTTCGAGGTCGCGCTCGAGGCTGCGATAGGAGGCCACGGACTTTTCCAGCGCGGTGCGCTCGCGCATCAGCTTTTGCGCCTTGGCGGGATCGTTCCAGACGGTCGGATCTTCGGCGCGATTATTCAGTTCCGAAAGGCGGCTTTCGGCAGTATCCCAGTCAAAGATGCCTCCGCAGAAGGGAGAGCGACTCGCGGATGCTATCGACAAGCTTTTGATGTTCGGCGCGCATGGGCTGCCTCGGTGTTGGATCTGCCGGGTCAATATCAGGACGTGTCTATAGCCGCTTCGGCAGCAGCCCAGCAAGCGGGAGGAGCTTTAATAGTTCGGCCCGCGACCGGTCGCCAATGCACGATAACCACCGGGTGTGTAGCCGCCACCGCAGCCGCTGGCTGGCGGACTTCCCCCTTCGGAGGAAGATTGCTGGCCAGCACCCTCATAACCGAGGAACGAGCTTGGCTCATCCGGCTCCTCGTTCGGCTTGAAGGCTTCCGAAATGGTGCCCTCGTCGCCCGACGATGCACGCAAACCCGTCCTCGAATTGACGCGCACGATCTTCAGCCCCGGCGGCTGGCGGAAAATTGCGGGCTTCTTGTCGGCCAACGCCATCTTGATGAAGTTGGCGAAGATCGGCGCGGTGATCTGTCCGCCCGTCGCCGTTTTTCCCATCGGCTTCGGATTGTCGTAGCCGACGAACACACCGACCACGAGATCGGGCGAATAGCCCATGAACCAGACGTCTTTGCTCTCGTTCGTCGTGCCCGTCTTGCCGGCGAGCGGCACGCCCGGCACGATCTGCTTCACGACTGTCGCCGTGCCACGCTGGATGACGCCTTCGAGGATCGACGTCATTTGGTAGGCGGTGTGCGGATCTATCATCGGCTTGCGGTCGTCGGCGATTTCCGGTTCCGCTTGGCCGCTCCAGACTTCCGCCTTGCAGTTCACGCAGTTGCGCTCGTCGTGCCGCCATACGGTGCGGCCCCAGCGATCCTGAATGCGATCGATCATGGTTGCGCGCACCTGGCGGCCGCCGTTGGCCAGCATGGCGTAGGCCGTGGTCATGCGCAGCAGCGTCGTTTCGCCAGCGCCGAGCGACATCGAAAGTACCGGCAACAGATCGTCGTAAACGCCAAACCGCCGGGCATATTCGGTGATCAGCGGCATGCCCATATCTTGCGCCAGACGCACGGTCATCTGGTTACGCGACTTCTCGACACCCGCACGCAAGGTCGACGGGCCGTACGACTTGTCCTTGTCACCGTAGTTCTTCGGCGTCCAGGCTTCCTTACCCGCGCCTTGGTCGATTTCGATTGGCGCGTCGAGCACGATCGAGGTCGGCTTGTAGCCGTTGTCGAGGGCCGCAGCATACACCAGCGGTTTGAAAGCGGACCCAGGCTGGCGGCGCGCTTGAACTGCGCGGTCGAATTGGCTCATTGCGTACGAGAACCCGCCGGCGACCGCGAGCACGCGACCGGTGTGGGGATCCATCGCCACCAAACCGCCACCGACTTCGGGGATCTGCATGAGTGTCCACGCACCCGCGAGATTGGCTTGATCCTTCGGCGCAACATAGATCACGTCACCCAGTGCCACCACGTCGGACGGTTGCTTCGGCGGCGCGCCCTTGGATTTATCGGTGGCGATGAAACGCCCGGCCCACTTCATTTCCTCGAACGCGATTTCGGCAGCTTCACGACCTGCAACCAGAGTGCCGTCCTGCTGCCGTTGCGGGCGAAGGCCGACGACAACCTTGGTCTTTTGCACGTCGAGCACGACGCCCAGACGCCACGGCGTGATGTCGCTTGCGACTTCGATGCCGCCCAGCGCGGTGCCCCAATCGCCGGCAACGTCGATGCGGTTGATCGCGCCGCGCCAGCCTTTGTCGCGATCGACCGCCACCAGCCCATCAATTAGTGCGCGACGTGCATACCTCTGCATTTGTGGATCGAGCGTGGTGCGTACGGAAAGCCCGCCGCTGTAGAGCTTTTCTTCGCCATATTGGCCAAGGATGCCACGCCGGACCTCTTCGGCGAAGTACTCGGCAGCAAAAATGTGCGCGCCGAACGGGCGAATGTTGACCTGTAGCGGCTTTTTCCGGGAAGCCTCCGCGACCTCACGCGTGATGTAGCCGTTGTCGGCCATCTGACCGAGAATCCAGTTGCGCCGCTCGGTCGCTTTCGCCGTGTTGCGGAACGGATGATAGTTGTTCGGACCCTTCGGCAACGCCGCGAGGTAGGCTGCCTCTTCGGGCGCCAAATCCGACAGCTCCTTGCTGAAATAGTTCAGCGACGCCGCCGCCACGCCATACGAGTTTATGCCGAGGAAAATCTCGTTCAGATACAGCTCGAGAATCTTGTCCTTCGAGTAGGCGCGCTCGATGCGCACCGCCAGGATCGCTTCCTTGATCTTGCGCTCGAGCTTGCGCTCGTTGGTGAGCAGGAAGTTCTTCGCGACCTGCTGCGTGATCGTCGATGCGCCTTCGGCACGGCTACCGGGGTTGGTGATCTGCTTCATCACGACACGGCCGATGCCGACGAAGTCGAGTCCGCCGTGCTCGTAGAACCGCTTGTCCTCGGCCGACAGAAACGCGCCTAACACCTGTTTCGGGACCGTATTGATCGGAATGAAGATCCGCCGCTCGCGCGCATACTCGGCGATCAGCGAGCCATCGTGCGCATGGATCCGCGTCATCACCGGCGGTTCGTAATTGGCCAGGCTCTCGTAAGATGGCAGGTCCTTGGAGGCTTTCCACAACAGGTAGCCGACCACGGACGACACGCCGATGAAGGCGACGACGCCGAAAGCGAACATGAAGCCGAGGAAGCTCAACAGCGCACTCTTGCGCCGCTTCTTCTTGCGAGCTCTCGGCTCGATCGGCGGCGGTAGCACAGGCGCGCGCATGTTCCTCGAATCCAGACCTTCAACGGTGTGCTTAGTCGGGGCGACCGCTACCAGCAAGAGCGATCCCGCTCGTCCAAGCAGAATACCGGGGAATGTGGCTATAACCAGCCGCCTTGAAACTCATTGCCCCAGCAAGCGAAATTCTATTTCGCAGGAGTTGCGGGCCGCTTGGCGAAAAAAGCATCGACTGCCGTTGCGATCGACGACCCGACCTGCTTTTGCCATTCGGCGGACTGTAACAATTTTTGATCTTGCACATTGCTCATGTAGCCAAGTTCGATCAACACCGAGGGCGTCTGGGTCTGCTTCAACACCTTGAAAGCTGCAGAGCGCTGTGGATCGCGCGCCATGGCGACGTGCCGCCGTAACTCCGAAACCAAGGTGCCGCGAAAGTCGTGCGAAAAATTCGATGTCTCCCGCTTCAACAGGTCGAAGAGAATGTTGCGGACTTGATCTTGTTCCTGCCCGCCCCCCCGCTCGAGACCCGCCAACAGGTCCGCCGCGTTCTCTTTTTCGGCCAGCAGCCGCGCCTGCTCGTCCGATGCCTGCTCCGATAGGGTGTAGACCGTGGCGCCACGAATATTCTGGGCAAGCGTGATCTCGCCGACCGAGT
This sequence comes from Hyphomicrobiaceae bacterium, assembly GCA_031421555.1. Taxonomy (GTDB): domain Bacteria; phylum Pseudomonadota; class Alphaproteobacteria; order Rhizobiales; family Hyphomicrobiaceae; genus JAKFWF01. The sequence continues at coordinate 9,742 of JANOOW010000054.1, forward strand.
CCGCGTGGATCGATATAAATAGATCGGCGTGCAACTTGCCGGAAGTTTTCAGCCGCTGATCGAGCGATACGAACACATCGCCCGATCGTGTCATGGCGACATCGTAGCGGCCGGTTGCGATCAGACTCGCCCGCACGTTGCGTGCGACGGCCAGCACGACGTTCTTCTCGTATACGCCCTCGATAACCGCGCCTGGATCTAGGCCGCCGTGGCCGGGATCGATCACGATCACAGGCTTCGAATTCAGCTTGCCCGAAGCCGCCGGCAAGTCGTCGAATGTGCCCGCCTTCAGCGGCTGTGTCCCACGCGGCTGCGCTTTCAGCACTGCGGCGAACGCCGCCGGATCGGTCACCGAGATATCCAGCTGCAGCTGCCAGCCTTGGCCACCCGGTTTCGCCACCACCTGTGAGCGATCGACCTTGATCAGGTGGCTCGCATCGAGCACGATCCGCGACTTGCGCGCCGCAAACAGGCCATAGCGCCACGCCGTGATCAGCCCCTGCGCCTTGGGAACTTCACCCGCGGTGAACTTGAACTGCACGTCCGGCACGTCGACGATGAGGCGAGTGGGCTCGCCTAGAACAAAGACGTTCGGCTTGATCGGCCCGGTGAGATCGAACACCATTTGGGTTCGCGATTGATCGCCGGAGAACTTTACCCCCGTCACCCGCACGGCCGCGGGCACCACGCCGGCCGGATCGCTAACGGCGGGCTTCACTATGGGCGCGACTTTTGCCGCCGGCACCGGCGCAACCGATACCGGAGCGGTCAAACCACCAACCGTCGGGGTTTGCGCAGCCGCCGGCCGGCCCATCGCTGCTATCGCGATAAGCATGGTGACGATTATGATTTCGACGTTCCGGAGCACGTACTTCACCCTGGCACCGCCCTTGCCCACGGATCACCAAGGAACCGCAATGTTCAGGAATCGGCCCGCATTCTGATGTTTTCAGCTAGAAACCGCTGCGGACAGCGTGTTTAACGATATCCTAAGACCATTGCCGCACCTTCGCCGTCACACGGTGCATCTTGCCGCGAACTTTGCTACCATTACAGCTTGCTTGGCGGCGAGCTAACCCCTAATGTTCGAATGCGCCGATCGCCGTGGTTTCCGAGGCCCGGTGTGATGATTTGGCGGATCGTTGTAGATCAGCCCGCGAACGTGAGGCCTGAAGGCCGCATGACTTCGCTAAGATCCTTCACATCCGGACTTAGAATCAAGGCTTGGTGCTGGTCGCTCTGGCGATTCGACCGGACTTCGTTTCTGCAGCGCGCCCCCATTATTGAGGACGCCGCAACCGAAACGTCTAGTCCCCGTGTCGATGGCCCGGGCAAAACCGGCATGAGATTTTAGACGTAAGGCTTTTGCAATCGCGGCCAGCCAGGAAAGGCAGAGCGGCCAGTTTGCAGAAATCCTGGTCGATTGCCGAACGGTCTTCCGGCCAATGGCGATCACCGGGTGCGCGTTTGATCCCGAAGCATGGGCGGCTTTCGCCCACCAGGGAACTGATCGCGGAACACTTTTTTCGAGCCGAAGCTACCGGTTCGCCCATGGATCGAAGGCCAGACATGATGGTCGCAGGCATAAGGCAAACAGCTGGAACATACGATCGCAGCCGTCGTGGCGCGAACGTTTTTCCGTTTGCTGCGCCCGCGTGTCTAACGGCTACCCGGTCTTGGGCCGGTACCCCCAGCCTACCCCCACATCACAATCACCTATTTCCCAGCAACCAAACACGTGCGCCCGAAACGGGCTGCCAGCCGGCTCCATGCGAGCCGAACGATCAAGACATCACTTTCGGAACGGCGCGCAAGCGCGGACCCGCAAGCCGATCGTCTGAAATCGTTCGAGCATCCGCGTCGGTCAAGCCGTGCGAGGCCGGGCCGCCCCTCCGGCGCGCGAAGGATAAAATCAAATGCCGCACAATAAGATGCTTATCGATGCCACCCACCCAGAGGAGACCCGCGTCGTCGTTTTACGCAATGGCCGCGTAGAAGAGTTCGACTTCGAATCCGCCGCCCGTAAGCTTCTGCGGGGCAACATCTACCTCGCCAAGGTAACGCGCGTCGAACCGTCGCTCCAGGCAGCGTTCATCGACTACGGCGGCAATCGCCACGGCTTCCTGGCCTTCAACGAAATCCACCCGGACTACTACACGATCCCGGTTGCGGACCGGCAGGCGCTGCTCGACGAGGAAGCCGCCGCCGACGCTGCCGAGGAAGCCGAGGCCGACCGGCGCGCCGAAGCTCGCGCGGCGCGCGGCGGCGAAGACATTGACACCGACGATGCCGAAGATCAGGCGATCGACGTGACGGATCTGCTGCCACCCGAAACCATCGAGCCGATCGGCCCGGGCGAACTGCCAGCCGATGCACCAGACAGCCACAACGATGTCATCTCCGCACCCGTCGACCCGCATCCCTCGTCGGTCGAGTTTCCTTCGCCCGATGCTGTACGCTCACCGGCAGATACTGGGGTAGACACCAGCGCGCATGATGATCACGCCGCCCACGAAATAGACGGCGATGGCGCCACGGCCGCTTCCGAAGCCGTCGACGTCGCCGGAGCCGAAGACACCACCGGGGAAATGCCGGTCCGCCCGCGCCGGCGCGCGCGCTCCTACAAGATCCAGGAAGTGATCAAGCGCCGCCAGATCATTCTGGTGCAGATCGTCAAGGAAGAGCGCGGCACAAAGGGTGCTGCCCTCACCACCTACTTGTCGCTGGCCGGCCGCTACACCGTTCTGATGCCGAATACCGCGCGCGGCGGCGGCATCAGCCGCAAGATCACCAACGCCCAGGACCGCAAGCGCCTCAAGGCCATCGCCCAGGAGCTCGACGTGCCGGAAGGCATGGGTCTCATCATCCGCACCGCAGGTGCTGCCCGCACCTCGCAAGAGATCAAGCGCGACTTCGAATACCTGCTCCGCCTGTGGGAAAACGTCCGCGACATGACGCTGCAGTCGACCGCGCCGAGCCTCGTTTACGAGGAAGGCGATCTGATCAAGCGCTCGATCCGCGATTTGTACACCAAGGAGATCGACGAGGTCGTGGTCGCCGGCAGTGCGGCGCACCGCGAGGCACGCGACTTCATGCGCATGCTGATGCCGAGCCACGCCAAGAACGTGATCGACTATCGCGACCCCGAGCCGCTGTTCAACAAATACCAGATCGAGAAGCAGCTGAACGCGATGTTCAGTCCGTTCGTCAATCTGCGCTCGGGCGGCTACCTCGTCATCAACCAGACGGAAGCGCTGGTCGCGATCGACATCAACTCGGGCAAATCGACCCGCGAGTTTTCGATCGAGGAAACGGCGCTCAACACCAACCTCGAAGCTGCCGACGAAATTGCCCGTCAGCTCAAGCTGCGCGTTCTCGCCGGCCTTTTCGTCAACGCTTTCATCGAAATGGAGGTAAAGCGCAACAATCGCGCCGTCGAACGCCGCATCAAGGACGCGTTGCGCTTCGATCGTGCGCGCATCCAGGTCGGCCGCATCAGCCATTTCGGATTGCTCGAAATGTCGCGCCAGCGGTTGCGCACCGGCGTACTCGAAGGCTCGACCACGCAGTGCCCGCATTGCCAAGGCACCGGCATCATCCGCTCGACCGAGTCGGTGGCGCTCGCCGTCATCCGCGCGCTCGAAGACACGCTGATCGCCAACGGACGCTCATCGCTGGTCGCAACGACTTCGGCTGGCGTCGCGCTGTACATCTTGAACCACAAGCGCTCGTTCATCGTCGACATGGAGCACCGCTACGGTGTTTCGGTCACGGTGCAGGCGAGCGACAAGGTGCAGGGTTCGAACTTCACGATCGAGAAATCGAACCTGCCGCTGATCGCCGCGCGCCGCCCCGATAAGGCTGCCGTCAACATGGACTGGGGTTTCGACGGCGAGAACGAGGCGCCAAGTGCGGTTGACGCTCAGATCGAGGAAGTGGATACCGGCGAGACCGAAGACGTTGCAGTCGAAGGACGCAGTCCGGACGAGGCGACCAACGGCGAACCACCACGCGGCCGCAAACGCCGCCGCCGGCGCGGTGGACGCAGGGATGACCGCGGCGAAGAACGTGGCGAGCCACGCGCAAGCACCGCGCAATCGCAGCACGCCGACGACGACGAGCGGCCCTCCCGCCAACCGACCGGTGAACTTGAAGAGCTTCCCGATCACGAGGATGCTGCTGCCGAAGATAGTGGCCGCGGTGAGCCGCGCGAAGGCGGTAACGGTGGTAACCGGTCTTCCGGGCGCGGCGAGCGCAGCGCCGAGAGTGGCGAAAGCGGTGAAGGCGGTGACGGCGCGCGCCGTGGCCGTCGCCGTGGACGCCGTGGCGGCCGCCGTGGTGGACGCGATCGTGAGCCGATGCGTGCCGGCGATGCTTCCATCGGTAACGGATCGCATGCCGATGCAGGCGGCGAGACGGTTGGATCCGGCGATCTGCCACAGGCCGCCGATCACCCCGAGGGGCACGCCGGGGCGCAGACGCACGAGACGGTATCAATCTCTGCGGCGCACGAAACGCCTGCGCTTCAGGTGCACGAGCACAAACACGGCGAAGCCTCAGCTGACCGCCACGCGCACGGCTCGAACGGAACATCCGAAGCGCGCGCGCCATTGGCCGCGCCTGAGCCAGCTAAGATCGACGACGCACCTCGCGTCGCTCAAGCCGAGCCGCCGGTTGCGCCGCGTCCCGTTGCTAAGCCCGAAGCGGCGCCGGTCTCGCGCACGCCCGTCGATGTGCCACCGGCGGCAATCGCCGTCGTGTCGAGCACGCCGGATGACGACAAACCCGCCCGCAAAGGCTGGTGGCAACGCCGCTTCTCCGGCGAGTGATCCGAACTATGGCAACCGCGTTTCGACGCGGTTGCCATTTTCCATGCGGCGCCAGCGGTCGTGCGGTGGGTGTTTGCGTGCGATACGCTCACGTGCGCTATTGGCTCTCCACGGATGTTCAGCACACAAACCTAATCTCCCGGCAGCGCGAACGCTCCGGGGTATTCGGTACTTGCGATAAGTTTACCGGCAGCAAATGCGGACGTGGTGTTGCGGGTGAGATTTGCGGAGAAACGTCGGTCGGCCAGAGCGTTTTCGCGCGAGAGCCGACCGCGCCAGTGTGCGGTGCGGAATACTAGGTCATCGGCCGCTCGCCGTCTCCCCCGAAGCAGGCTGTCCCCAAGATGCAATCTTTCCCTGTCAACATTGGATAGTAATGTAAAAAATTGCGACACGGATCCGGTATAAACTCGGCAATCGCCGGTCTTTCCGGGAACGCGGGGGCAAGAGTGAGCGCCTTCGCGACCTTTTGAGAGAGTCCTCTAGGGTAGCCGGCATTTACGGGTGGCGCGCGAAAAAATGTCGGATCTCGTGCCTCTATCCGACCTACGACTCAACGCGATGCCTATTCTGCAAGACGTCATCTTGCGGAGGCCGAGACCCACAGCAATGTGCGACACCCCCGTCTGTTTTTGGCTAAAAAGGTGCGATGATGACGGCTGTGGGAGGCGAGACGGGGGCAGTTAAGATTCAACTATGGACCGCGCTTTATTCGCAATACTATAAGCGTCGCAAGTAACCATATCGCACCTAAACTCAAAGTCTGAATTACCAAAGCAATTCGAATACGCTGCAAAGCATCTGCGAACTGGGGTCCTGCAGGCTTAGGAGAAGGTAACGACGGCACAGCCAGCAACACTAAACAGTACATCG
>JANOOW010000055.1:0-7650 GCA_031421555.1 Hyphomicrobiaceae bacterium
TGACCTTTTCGCCAGCCGAGAACTGCTTCTCGAGGCGGGTCCAACTCTCTTCGCGCTTGTCCTTATCGCGCGACAACACGGCTTCGCCGAGCGCGTTCTCGATGCGCTCCAGGTAAACCTCGACTTCGTCACCGACCTTGAGATCCGCCGGTTGGCCGGGCAGGCCGAATTCCTTCAGTGCGACGCGGCCTTCCATCTTCAGGCCGACGTCGATGATCGCCATGTCCTTTTCGATGCCGACGATCTTGCCACGAACGACACTGCCTTCGAAGGCGTCATCGGCGCCGAGGGTCTCGGTCAGCATGGCCGCGAAGTCATCGCGGGTCGGATTGTATTCTCTCGAGGTTTGAGCGGCTGCGGTTGCGGTTGCCATTAAGAGTTCCTGTTAGGGTTCATCGACTGCGGGACATCCCGCGGCGGGTTTGCTGAAGGTCAATTGCGAAAGCTCTTTGCCTCGGCGCCGCTTTTGATTGTGAGAGCACATTCATCGGGACGACGATATTACCGGACACGCAAGCGTGGCCGGCTGGTTAGAGCCAGCGCGCATTTGAGTTTGTTCGAATACCGCCTGCGGAGGGTATTTCCCACCAACGAGATTGGAGTTTCGTGTCCTTCCAGACTACCGTTCGAGGCACCCTGTGAAGCCGAAACCCTATTGGCCAATCGTCCTCTTGATCAGTCCGATGGCGGCGTCGAGTGCGCTGTCTATATCCAAATTGCTGGTATCGAGCAACAGGGCATCTGCAGCAGCCTTCATCGGCGCATCGGCGCGTCCCGCGTCGCGCTCATCCCGGCCGCGAATGATTTCGAGTACGCGTTCATATTGGACGTCCTCGCCACGCCCCGACAACTCGCCGAACCGGCGTTGGGCGCGGATCTTGATATCGGCTGTCACGAACAGCTTCACGCCGGCATCCGGACATACAACCGTGCCGATGTCGCGGCCGTCGAGCACGGCGCCTGGCGGGCGATGGGCGAACTCACGCTGGAAGGCGAGAAGGGCAGAGCGAACAGACGGAAACTGCGCCACGATCGAGGCTTTGTCGCCGACGCCGGGCGACCGGAGGCTTTCATCGTCCAAGGTCGCCGGGTCGAGCGAGCGGGCGGCATGTGCCGCGGCTTTCTCGTCATCCAATTCGGCCCCGGCCGCCATTACGTCGCGCGCGACTGCCCGGTAGAGCAGCCCGGTGTCAAGGCAGGGGAAACCGAAGTGTGCGGCGATGCGCTTGGCAAGGGTGCCTTTGCCGGAAGCAGCCGGTCCATCGATGGCGATGATCATATGCTCGACCTTAGCGCTCGCTGTCGCGTGGCACTGCTAAAACCACCCCCTCGTCGCACGCGATCGCCGCACACGTCAAACGCCTAGACGATCTTATCAGCCTTACTTTACCGCGCCAGCGGTCAGGCCCGCGATGATTTGGCGTTGGGCGAACAGTGTCAGCAGCAGCACGGGCAAGGTGACCAGTAGTGCCGCGGCTGCGAGCGGTCCCCAGCTCAGCTGATCGAACGAGATCATGTTGTAGACCGCGACAGGGAGCGTGCGCGTCTCGCGGCCCGCCAGCACGATGCCGAACACGAAGTTATTCCATGAAAAGATGACCGCCAGGATGAACGCCACGGCGATGCCGGGCTTGGCGATCGGCATCGCGACGTGCCGGAAGATCTGCCATTGCGTCGCGCCATCGATGCGGGCTGCCTCCTCGAGTTCGAGCGGCGTCGTCTCGAAATAGCCGATCATGATCCAGATCACGATCGGCACCGTGACGACAAGATGAATGACGATCTGCGGCACCAGCGTGCCGAGAAGTCCCAGCCACTGGAACAGGAGGAATAGCGGAATGAGATAAGACAGGCCGGGCGTGATCCGCGCGATCAGAATGACGATCGCAGACTTGTGTGCCCGCATCCGCGCGATGCCATAGCCCGCCGGCACGCCGACAAGCAGGGCCAGAAGTGTGGCGGAGCCTGTCACGATCAGCGTGTTCATGAAGTAGGTCAGGAAGCGGTTCGACGCCAGAACCTGCGTGTAGTTGTCCCAGGCAAAGCGCTCCGGGATCAAGATTGGCGGATACGACGCGTTGTCGATCTCATACTTCAGCGACAGCGAGATCATCCAGATGAAGAACAGGATGGCGGGTGACACGATGACGAAGATCGAGAATGCCAGACCGATCTTGCCGAGGATTTGCTTCAGGCTCATGCGCCGCCCCCCGCTTCGTTCCAATGCATGCGCTGGCGCGCGTACAGCATGACCGCGGCGAGCATGACGATGATGACGAAGAACACCAGAGCGATCGCCGAGCCGTAGCCGATGTCGTAGTAAACGAACGCAACGCTATAGAGGTAGACGTTGATCGTCTCGGACGCGGTTCCCGGCCCGCCCTGCGTGATCGCGAAGATGATGTCGAAGGCCTTCACGGCGTCGATCATGCGGATCATCGCGGCAATGAACAGGAATGGCGTGATCAGCGGCAGCGTGATGTAGCGAAACATCTGCCAGACGGTGGCACCATCGATCAGCGCACTTTCATAGGGCTCCGTGGGAATCGCCGCGAGTCCGCCGAGCACGATCAGCATGACGAGCGGCGTCCACTGCCAGGTCTCGACGAGGACCAGCGACGGGATCACGGTTGCCGGATGGAACGCCCACAATTGCGGGCTGATGCCGACGAACGAAAGTAGATAGTTCAAAACGCCCAGCTGCGGATGGAACATCATGGTCCAGATCAACGCGATCGCGACCGGCGTCGCCATCATCGGCATGATGACGAGGCCGCGCAGCAATCCGCGCAACGGAAATTTCTGATGGAACACGACGGCTGCAAACGTGCCGAAGATCATCGGCAGCACCACCGACAGCGTCGTGTAGACCAGCGTGTGGCCGATCGATTCAACGAAGCGCGGGTCGTTTGGCAGGCGCAGATAGTTGGCGAGGCCGACGAACTTGGTCTCCTGGCCGACTTTCCATTCGTGTACGCTCATCCATACCGTGAACACCCACGGGAATACGATGACCGCAAGCACGACGATCATCGCCGGGATTACAAACGGCCAATAGGACGGCGGCCGCCAATCGCTCGCTGCATGCGTTAGGGCCACGGAAGATGCTGCGGTAGGCAAGGGCTTTACGTCGGCATCCATAATCGAATCGCCTCGATTGAAAATCGCCGGGCACACCCTTTTTCGGGCGGCCCGGCCAGACGGTTCGTTCGGGGATCAAGCTTTTTCGCTGCGCTCCAAGATCGGCCGGAACTGCTCATGCGCTTTTTTCAACTCGGTTGCCGGATCGGCGCCGGACAGGGTCGCGGTGACGGCGGACCCGACAAGGTCGCGGAATTCGGCGACGGGGATAACGGTCGGCAGGCCAAGCTTGCTGATCTTGCCTGCGTCGATGACGGCCTGCATCCACTCTTTCGGCAGCTTTACGCCCGCGCGCACTTCCGGATCGTTGAGCACCGAGTTGCGGAATGGCACGCCACCACCGGCCTGCAGCAAGCGCGCGCCCATCTGCTTGGAGACCGCCCATTGGCAATACAGGTAGGCCGCTTCCTTCTTGGTGCTGGCGGCGGCAATGCCGATGCCGTCGCCGTAGGTCGCGGAATACTGGCCCTTGGGCCCGGCCGGAACCATGGCGTAACCGACCTTGCCGACAACGCGCGACGAGTTCGGGTTTTCGACGCCGGGCGCCCAGCCCACGCCGTCGACCCACATGGCGGCGCGGCCCTGCGCGAAGCTCGCGAGCGCTTCCATCCAGTTGAAACCGGCGACGCCTGGGGGTGAGGATTTATTCGAGCGCACGTAACACTTGGTGGCCTCGATCGCCTCGGGTCCGTCGGTCAATATGTTGCCTTTGGCATCGAGGAACTCGCCGCCATAGTTGAGGAAGTAGTTGGTCCACAGCGTCATGTTGGCATTCTTCAGGCCGCGCCCGACATAGCCGTGAATGCCGGCCTTTTCGTCGGTCAGTTTGACCGCAAGCTCGTTCATCTCGTCGAGAGTCTTCGGCACCGAGACCTTGTTCTTCTCGAAGATTTCCTTGTTGTAGTAGAGAATGAAGTAATCGACCGACCAGGGTAGCGACGTCATCTGTCCTTTGTCGTTCTTGGCGTACGACAGGCCGGCGGCCGAGAAGTCGCTTTCGGCGAGGTCCGGCGCGGTGAGGTTCGGATCTTTCATGAAAGGCGTGATGTCGGCAAGCCAGCCGGCCTTCTCGAACTGCCGCTTCTGCACGTGATAGCTGAGGTGCATGACGTCGAAGCTCGGCTTGCCGGAAGCAAGTTCTATCACTGCCTTCTGGCGCTGCTGCTGTTCAGGGATGGTTTCCGACTCGATAATAATGCCCGTAAGCTCTGTGAACTCCTTGGCATGGCGCTGCAGAAGATCCCCGCGCGGACCCTTGATCAGGTTCGCCTCGAGCTTGGTGCCGGCGTACTTTTTGTAATCGACTGCGGCCCAAGCAGCTGGGATAGGGATCAACCCCGCACCGGCGGCGGCACCTGCGCCTGCCACAAACGTGCGGCGCGATACGCCATTTACTTTCGCCATCTTGTCTCTCCCTGAGATTTCATACCACGGGTCTCATTGCCCACTGGCTTTGAGTTTCAGGCAAGATAGCTGGAAACACAAGGAGCTTCCCCGAAAAATCGCGCATAGCCGGTCTACGCAAATGCCAGCTGGACCTTCATCGATTTCGAACGGTCGGCGGCAAGCTCGAAGGCCTCGGTGGCGCGCTCGAAGGGCAACGTCGCGGTGATCAGCGGCTTCACATCGATCAGGCCTTTACCCATCAGCTCGACGGCGAGCGCAAATTCCTCGTGAAAGCGGAATGTGCCGCGCAACTGGATCTCCTTGGCGACGATCGTGTTCATCGGCAGCGTCACCGATCCGCCGAGGCCGACCTGCACGATGATGCCGCCGGGGCGGATTGCATCGAGCGCGGAAACCAGCGCCTGTTCGTTGCCGGAGGCCTCGAACAACACATCGAACGTGCCTTTGTCAGCGCCGTAGGTGGCGAGCATGTCCGGCTCGGCGGCTACGTTGATGGTGCGATCGGCGCCGATTTTCCGGGCGATGGTCAAGGCGGCTTCGGCGACGTCGGTCGCGACAATTTCGGCTGCACCGGCGCGGCGGGCCGCCATCATGCACAGCGCGCCGATGGGGCCGGAGCCAGTGACAAGCACGCGTTTTCCCAGAAGTGGTCCGGCTTGCCTCGCCGCATGCAAGCATACGGCAAGCGGCTCGGCCATTGCCGCCTCGGCGGCCGTCAAGCCGTCGGCCACCGGGTGGCATTGACCAGCGCTCGTCACCAATCGTTCGCGGAATGCGCCCTGGACATGGGGAAAGCGCATCGCGCTGCCGTAGAAGCGCATGTCGAGGCAATGCTGTTGTTGGCCTTGCTGGCAGTAGCGGCATTGACCGCAGGGGCGGCTCGGGCTTACGGCAACCCGTTGTCCAGCCTTGAGATGGGCCACGCTTTCTCCCGTCCTCGCGATGACACCTGCCACCTCATGGCCAAGAATCATAGGTTCCTTGACGCGGATCGTGCCGAAACCGCCGTGCTGGTAGTAGTGCAGATCCGAGCCGCAGATGCCGCCAGCCTCGATCCGCACCTCGACGTCACCGGGGCCGAGTGCGGCAAGCTCCGCCGTTTCGACGCGGAGATCTTTCGGAGCGTGAATGACGACGGCGCGCATGGTGAGCCTTTGTGCTCGTTGTGAATGATGAATTACGAGTATGACACCGATCTAGGCGCAAAACGCCAGAGGCAATGCGATGTTATCGGAGCGCGTGAAGACATAGGCATAGCTGTGTGATCCAAGTTTATGTCAGACAATCGCCATTTCGTTTACCAGACGTTCGTCAATTTACTCTCTGATCACTGTCAGCATTTGCCAGTGTGATTTGTGGCGCTATCATCGCCGGAGAAACAACATGAATGTCGCCGCCTTGCCTGCAGGTTTGGAGATATTCGGCATCGCGCTCGTCATCCTGTGCGCCGTGGCGCTGTGGGCGACCGTCAAGGTGGTTCCGCAAGGCTCGAATTGGACCGTCGAGACCTTCGGCCGGTACACGCGCACTCTGCAGCCTGGGTTGCACATTCTCGTGCCGGTCATGGAACGGGTCGGCACCAAGATGAACATGAAAGAGCAGGTGATGGATATTCCTTCGCAGGACATCATCACTCGCGACAACGCCATGGTTCGCGTCGACGGCGTCGCCTTCTACCAGGTGCTGAACGCGGCGAAGGCGGCCTACGAAGTCAATATGCTGGAGATCTCGATCATGCAGCTGACGATGACCAATATCCGCACCGTCATGGGCTCGATGGACCTCGACGAGTTGCTGTCCAACCGCGACAAGATCAATACCCGCCTGCTGCAAGTCGTCGACGCCGCAACCGAAGCTTGGGGCATAAAGGTCACGCGCATCGAGATCAAGGACATTGAGCCGCCGCGCGACCTGGTCGACAGCATGGCGCGCCAGATGAAGGCCGAGCGTGAGAAACGGGCCCAGATCCTCGAAGCCGAAGGCATGCGCGCCGCAGCAATTCTGAAGGCCGAAGGCGGCAAGCAGGCGGTCGTGCTCGAAGCCGAAGGCCGCAAGGAGGCAGCCTTTCGCGATGCCGAAGCGCGCGAGCGCGCAGCGCAGGCCGAAGCTGAAGCGACCCGCATGGTTTCCGCGGCGATCGCCGCCGGCAACGTGCAAGCGATCAACTATTTCGTCGCGAACAATTACGTGAAGGCACTCGAGTCGCTCGCCAAGGCGCCGAACGCGAAGATCATCATGATGCCGCTGGAAGCGTCGAGCGTGATCGGTTCGCTCGCAGGATTAGCGCAAATCACCGGAGAAGCGTTCGGCGGCGGTGGCAGGAGTGGCGAGGACAACCCGAAGCTGCCGTCGAAGCCCGCACAACGCGGTCACATCCCGCAAATCAAAGAGCATTCAGCCGCCTTTGGCCTCGTCGCCGAGTACGCCGCGGCATTCCTGCGGCAGCATGTCGAGCGTCGTCTGCGGCAGCGGGGGCGCGGGCTTTACAGGCACTTTAGGAACAGGCGGCGGCGGGGGTGCGGGACGGCTGATCACGGCGAGCCAATCCGTCAGTTCCTTGCCACAGCCATCATCGTTGAGCGTTGCCGGTTGTGGACGGCACCCGGTGCTATCCGGCGGGCAACTCATGCGCGCGTGAAAATGATAGTGATGGCCCCAATACGGCCGGACTTTCCATAGCCAGGCACGGTCGTCGCCCAGCGTTGGCGCAGCCTCGCACAGCGCTTTCTTGATCGCCGGATGAACCAGAATACGCTCGACTTCAGCGTAGTTGGCCGCTCGCCGGATCAGCTTGGCGTGCTGCCCGGTCCAAACCGCCGGATCGACCGCCACCGATTTCTCGTTGCCGTTCGGAAGCATTGATGTTGCGGCCAACTCTTCGCGCTCGGTTTTTGAGAGACGGCGGTTGGGCATAGGCGTGAGCCAGATATCGGCGTCGAGCCCGATCTGGTGACTGGCGTGACCGGTCATCATCGGGCCGCCCCGCGGCTGGGACATGTCGCCGATGAGCAGCCCTGGCCAATCTTCGAGCGATTGCGCATCGCGGGCAAACCGTTCGACCCACGCGGTGAGATTGGGATGTCCCCAGTTGCGGTTGCGCGA
>JANOOW010000056.1:0-3365 GCA_031421555.1 Hyphomicrobiaceae bacterium
GCAGCGGCATCGGCGAGGCGGCGGCGTTGGCGATCGCTGCCGAGGGCGCGGAGGTCGTGCTCACGGGGCGCACCGAGAGCAAGTTGGAGCGCGTCGCCAAGGCGATCATCTCGAAGGGCGGCAAGGCCCATGTGCAGCCCGCCGACGTGACCGACGCGGCGCAGGTTCAGGCAGTTGCCGATTTCATCAAGTCGGCAAAAGGCCGGATCGACGTTCTGGTCAATAATGCCGGACTGAATATTCGCGATCGGACGTGGGACAAGCTGACCGCAGCCGGCGTCGATGAAGTCGTGCGAGGCAATCTCGTCAGCGCGTTCTACTGTGCGCTCGCCGTGCTGCCGATGATGCGCGCGCAGAAGGATGGCATCATCATTCATACCGCCTCGTGGGCCGGCCGGTTCGTCAACCCATTGTCGGGCGTCGCCTACACCGCCGCCAAGCACGGTGTCGTCGCGATGAGCCACAGCCTCAACCTCGAGGAGTGCGTCAACGGCATTCGCTCGACGGTGTTCTGCCCCGGCGAAGTCGCAACGCCGATCCTCGATGAGCGGCCGAATCCGCCGCCAGCGGAGGCCCGCGCGCGTATGCTTCAACCGGCAGATTGCGGCGATCTGATCTGCTATGTCGCCTGCCTGCCGCCACATGTATGCATGAACGAAGTGTTGCTAAGCCCAACCTGGAATCGCGGTTACGTGGCCCTGCGCCAGGGCGTCTGAGCTAGCGATGATTATCGCGGGCCTAGTGCGTATCGTGCCCGCAACGCACGTCGACCTTCTACCATCAGAGGAATACCGGTCATGAAAAGCGTTGTTGTAACGGGCGGCAGCGGCAAGGCAGGCACTGCGATCATCAAGGAGTTGCTGGCACACGGGTACGCCGTCATGAATGTCGATGTCGTGCCGCCGCGCGAGGGACTGTGTCATTTCTTCAAAGCCGACCTCACCGACATGGCACAGGCCACCGACGCGATACGGCGCGCCGCCGGCACCATCGACCGGCGCCGGACGCCACTGGGCGATGCGACCTCGGTCATCCATATGGCCGGCATCCCGGCGCCGAGCCTGGCACCTGATGTGGTGACGTTCCAGAATAATTTGATGAGCACATACAATGTGTTTTCCGCTGCAACATTGTTCGGCTTTAAGCGCGTCGTGTGGGCGTCGAGCGAGACCGTATTCGGCTTGCCATTGACCCGGACGCCGCCAGCAGCCGTACCGATGCTCGAATCCGACGTGCCAGTGCCAGAGTCCGGTTATGCGCTTGCCAAGCTGATGTCCGAGCAAATGGCGCAGCAGATGAACCGCTGGAATCCCGGCACGGCTTTCGCTGGCTTTCGAATTTCCAACATTTTCGAACAGCGAGACTACGCGCAGATCCCGTCCTTCTGGGACGACCCGAGCCTGCGCAAATGGAACCTGTGGAGCTGGGTCGATAGCCGCGACGTTGCGTTGGCTTGCCGCCTTGCCCTCGAAGCGACCCTGACCGGTGCGGAAGTTTTCACGATTGCGGCTGCCGATACATTGATGAAACAGTCGAACCGTGAGTTGGTTACCCAGGCTTTTCCAGGCTTACCGCTACGCCCGAACACCGGCGACCACGATACACTTCTGTCGATCCAGAAGGCGCGCCGCATGCTGGGGTATGTCCCGCAACATACATGGCGAGGCGATATCTAGTGCTGCCTCACCAAAGTTAGTGGCGCGCATCACGCTTCCTTGAAAGCCTCCTCGCGCGTCTTGCCGAAGGACGGCAGCAACACCAGCACCAGCAGGCCTGCCGCCAATATCAGCATCGTGGCGCTGATCGGCCGGGTGATGAGCACAGTTGCATCACCCTTGGCGATAAGGAGCGCGCGGCGCAGATACTCCTCCATCATCGGCCCTAAGATGAATCCGAGCAACATCGGTGCTGGCTCGCAATCGAGCTTCTTGAAGGCGTATCCGAGGCCGCCGAAAACCGCCATCAGGTAGACATCGAAAACGTTGTTCGAGAGCGAGAAAACGCCGATCGAACAAAACACCAGGATCATCGGATAGAGCAGGTGATAGGGTACCGAGATCATCTTCACCCAAATGCCGATCAACGGCAGGTTGAGCACCAGCAGCATCAGGTTGCCGATCCACATGGATGCGATCAATCCCCAAAACAACGCCGGTTGCTCGGTCATTACCGCTGGTCCCGGCTGGATACCTTGAATGATCATTGCGCCGATCATCAGGGCCATCACCGGGTTTGATGGAATGCCGAGCGTCAACATTGGAATGAACGACATCTGCGCGCCGGCATTGTTGGCAGCCTCCGGTGCCGCGACTCCTTCGACGGCCCCCTTGCCGAACTCGTGCCGGTTCTTTGAAACACGTTTCTCCAGCGCGTACGCACCGAACGAGGCCAGCGCCGCGCCACCGCCCGGCAGAATACCAAGCACCGATCCAAGCGCCGTCCCCCGGAGTGTCGGCGCGATCATGCGGCGGAGATCCTCCCGCGTCGGCATAAGGCCCTTCACGGCCTTGACCATGACATCGCGCGTACCTTCACCTTCCAGGTTGGCGATTATCTCACCGATGCCGAACATCCCCATCGCAACAATGACAAAGCCGATGCCGTCGCCAAGTTCGGCGATGCCGAAGGCGTAACGCTGAACACCAGAATTCACGTCGGTACCGACGAGACCAAGCAACAAGCCCAAAACGATCATGGCCAACGCATGCAAGATCGATCCGTTGGCGAGCACAATCGACGCGACAAGGCCGAGCACCATCAGCGAGAAATATTCCGCCGGTCCGAACTTCAGTGCGATCGCGGCAAGCGGCGGCGCGAACATCGCGATCATGAACGTGCACACGGTGCCGGCAAAGAACGAGGCGATGGCGGCAACCGCGAGCGCACGTCCAGCCTTGCCCTGACGGGCCATCTGATACCCATCGATCGCGGTTACGACAGAGGACGTTTCACCCGGCAGATTGACGAGAATGGACGTCGTCGAGCCGCCATATTGCGCGCCATAGAAAATGCCGGCTAGCATGATGAGGGAAGATACGGGCGGCAGACCGAATGTAGCGGGCAGCAGCATGGCGATTGTCGCCGCTGGGCCAAGGCCGGGCAGCACGCCGATGGCGGTACCAAGAAAGCAGCCGACTAGGCACCACCACAAATTGATCGGCGACACGGCAACCGAAAGTCCGAGCCAAAGATTGTCGAAAATTTCCAACAGCCGAACTCCTCAACGCAGATAGGAAAGGAAAAAGCCGGCGACCGGTTCGAGCCACGTGCCGAAGATAGGCATCGGCACACCAAGCCCCTTGACGAAGACCAGCGTGCAAAAAATGGTGAGCAGTCCGAGCAAAAAGCCGGTGGCGCTCAGCCCG
>JANOOW010000057.1:0-2219 GCA_031421555.1 Hyphomicrobiaceae bacterium
TGACCTGCCTCGTCCTGGATCTTCGCCATCATTTGCAGCTTGCGCTTCAGGGAGGGCGTGCGCGTCAGCCAGTTGCCCTCCGGCTGCATGCCGATAATCTCCGAGTGCGCATGCTGCGAAATCTGCCGGATCAACGTTAGCCGGTAGGCAGACGGCATCCAGTCCATCGGCTCGATCCGCTCTTCGGCATCGATGCGCTCCTGGAACCGGGCGAGACGATCGGCATCCTCCGCAGCGCTTTTTGCGGGTGCAACCTCGACGCTCAGAGACTGGGTGTACATGAGTCTCTCCTAGAGCAAAGAGCGCCGCGAGGCGCGCGCCTTTACCGGTAAATCTATCATGGAAACGCGCGTCGATGCCAGATAGACCAAGTATTCAGCAGCACCAAAGCCTGTATGCAGCATACTTGACCCCACTCCCGCAGGAGCCTAGTTTCGCGGCAACCTCAATGACAACCGCACTCCCCGGGACACGCCTATGACCGCAGCCAAGCCGTGCCTAGCCCATGCCATTGGATGCCCTGCAGGTGTCGCCCCAGAACTGAGCGCGCGCATACTCGCCGACCGCGAAATCACCAATGGCGCCCGTATCATTGCCATCGGCGACAGCCGCGTGCTCGCGCGCGGCGCTGAGGTAGCCGGCATCACGCTCGACATCGCGACAATCGGCGCCAACGATCCGCTGCCGAACAACGACAGGCCCGTCCTGATCGACCTGAAACATCTGGATCCGGCAAAGATCCCGGTTGGTGCGCTCTCGAAACCGGCGGGCGACTTCGCCATGACCAACTTTCGAAAGGCGCTCGCGCTGGCTAACGCCGGCATTGTCGATGCGCTGACGTTTTCGCCATTCAACAAGGCCTCGATGCGCCTGTCGCACCCGGCCTACGAGGACGAGGTGGTATTCATAAACGAGTTTCTCGGCTTCAAGGGCACGGCAAGCGAGTTCAACATTCTGCCGGGATTGTGGAATGCGCGCGTCACCTCGCACGTGCCGATCTCGGGCGTCGCCCAACTGATCAAGCGCGATACCATTCTGCGCAGCCTGAAGCTCACTCACGATGCAATGGCCGCCGCCGGCTTCACGCCCCCACGCATCGCCGTTGCCGGCCTCAATCCGCATGCTGGCGATGGCGGCAACTTCGGGCGTGAAGAGATCGACGAAATCGCACCCGCCGTCGCAGCCGGCAAAGCGGCCGGTATCGTCTGCGATGGGCCTTATCCATCCGATACCGTTTTCGTGCGGGCCCGAAAGGGGGACTTCGACGCGGTGCTGACGATGTATCACGACCAGGGCCAGATCGCGATGAAGCTGATCGGCTTCGAGCAGGGCGTCACCGTGCTCGGCGGCTATCCGTTCGCGGTGGCGACGGCGGCGCACGGCAGCGCCTACGACATTGCCGGCAAAGGCGTGGCCAAGGTCGATGCCATGCGTAATGCAATGATGATTGCGACCCGCATGGGCGCCGCGCGACGTGCCAAGGCCGCGGCCTGATCTCAAGGAGTGATCGCCATGAGCCATAAACCCTATCGTGGCGTTTTCCCCGTCGTCCCGACAATCTTCAGCGATGACGGTAGCATCGACATGGCGGGTCAGAAGCGGGCTGTCGACTTCATGATCGACGCCGGTTCCGAAGGGTTGTGCATCCTCGCCAACTTCTCCGAACAGTTCGTGCTGACGGATGCCGAGCGCGAGACGCTCATGGACCAGATCCTCGGCCACGCCGCCGGCCGCGTGCCGGTGATCGTGACGACAACGCACATGGGCTCGGCCGCTTGCGCCGCGCGCAGCAAACGTGCGCAGGACGCTGGCGCGGCGATGGTGATGATCATGCCGCCCTATCATGGCGCGACGGTGCGGCTGCCTGAAGCGCGCATCTACGAGTTCTACAAGACCGTATCGGATGCGATCTCGATTCCGATCATGATCCAGGATGCGCCCGTCAGCGGCACCCAGTTGAGTGCGGCGTTCCTCGCACGCATGGCACGTGAGATCGCCAACGTCTCGTACTTCAAGATCGAGGTGCCGTTCGCGGCGGCCAAGCTGCGCGAGCTGATCGCACTCGGCGGTGACGCCATCGCCGGCCCCTGGGACGGCGAGGAGGCGATCACGCTGCTGGCCGATCTCGAGGCTGGTGCCACCGGCGCGATGACCGGCGGCGGCTATCCCGATGGCATCCGCCAAATCATGGATCCGTGGGCGAAAGGCGATCGCACGGC
>JANOOW010000058.1:0-1661 GCA_031421555.1 Hyphomicrobiaceae bacterium
CCAATGCATCGCCCACCTCATGGCCATAACCGGTGACGATGTTCAGGGCGCCGGCCGGGAAGCCGCATTCGGCCGCCAGTTGCGCGACACGTAGGAGAGAAAGGCAGGCGTCTTCGGCCGGTTTGATCACGCACACGTTGCCGGCCGCAAGGGCGCCGCCTACGCTGCGCCCAAAGATCTGCATCGGGTAGTTCCACGGAATGATATGGCCGGTCACGCCGTGCGGCTCGCGCCATGTGAAGACGCTGTAGCCATCGAGATAGGGAATGGTCTTGCCATGGAACTTGTCGCAGGCGCCGGCATAGAACTCGAAGTAGCGCACCAGTGCCAGTGCATCGGCGCGGGCTTGCTTGACCGGCTTGCCGCAGTCCCGTTGTTCGAGCAGCGCCAGTTCATCGACATGCTCGGCAATTTTTTGCGAGAACTTGTAAAGCAGCCGGCCGCGATCGGCTGCGCTGACTTTGCTCCATGTCGTCTCGAAGCAATCGCGTGCGGCGCGTACGGCGCTGTCGATGTCATCGGCGTTGCCGCGTTGCAGTTCGTCGAAGATCTGGCCGTCGGATGGATCGATCACAGGCACGGTGCGACCGGATGCCGAGGCTACGCTCGTGTTGGCGATGTAATTGAGTTGCATGGCCGAATTGTCTCGCAAGGCCGATAGACGTTGCAGACAGGTTGCCGATGCCCTCTTGCTGGCGAACACTGGCGGCCAGCCATCAAGTGCCTGCAACACGCCCGTGCCGACGGCGTACGACCAGCGCGGGGCCGAAGCAGCCTGACCATGATTGCCGTTTGTCGGTCACCGCGCCGGCGCTTTCGGCAGGGCGCGCACGGCCGCTAGCATGCGCTCGACGTGCTTGTCTGGGTTCAGGTTTTGGTAGTAGTACGCCACC
The DNA here is from genome assembly GCA_031421555.1 of Hyphomicrobiaceae bacterium. GTDB lineage: Bacteria > Pseudomonadota > Alphaproteobacteria > Rhizobiales > Hyphomicrobiaceae > JAKFWF01. The sequence continues at coordinate 894 of JANOOW010000058.1, forward strand.
TTGCCATCTGACGAGATCAGGTACGAGAGGCGATTGGCGAAGTCCGGCCGTGTCTGCATCAACGCATCGAACTCTTGGATGACGGTCTTTGATTCATCCGATGCCACCGGGAAACGGCTTTGGCACGAACGAACCGAAAATTTCGACAACGTGCCGATGTCGTCTGCCGATACACCGATAACCGTGGCATTGAGCGCGGCGAACTTGTCGGTGGCCTCGGCGAAGGCATGCGCTTCGATCGAGCAATCAGCAGAGTCGGCCGCCGGAAAGAAGTAGACGACGACCGGGCCTTTGGCCAGTGCCTCGGCGAGCGAGTAGCGAAAGGTCTTGCCACCCAGCGCCGCATTGGCGGTGAACTTTGGTGCGATGTCGCCAATGTCCAGCGCAGCCATAGCAGGCTGACTCGCCAGCAAAGCAAAGGCGATCGGCGTGCAACGTGAGAGGGTCGATCGAACGAAATGTGCCATGGTGTGACTCCCGGCAAGTGGGAGCCGAATTCTAGGGCGGGTAGTTTTGCTGGGCCGCATTGAAACCAGCATGCACTCAATGGCGTACTCGAAGCAGTGAACACGAAATAAAAGCATGAAAACATTTTCCCGACCCTCTGCTTTCATGCACCTGCCGTGGCTGCGCGCTTTGCTGGCACTGTCGGTCATCGCCATGCTTGGAGCGTGTGGTTCGCTGCCGCCAATGCGCGAACGCGCTATGGCGACCTCGACGCAAGCCGATCCGTCGACGACTCGTATCTATGGTGGCACGGGCCTTGGC
>JANOOW010000059.1:0-2782 GCA_031421555.1 Hyphomicrobiaceae bacterium
GCGCCCGCATAGACGACATCGTTGCCATCGCCCGCTACGATGCGATCGTTGCCATCGCCGCCGAAGATCACGTCGTCGCCTTCGCGGCCGAGCACGATATCGTCACCGCTCAGCGCATCGATAACGTCGGCGTAGGGCGTCCCCACTATCGTATCAGGCCCGTCGGTGCCGATGATCGTGTCAGGCCTGCCGGTGTCAACGTTCCTATCGGCCGGCACGAGGTCGAGCGCCGCCGTTGCCTGCGCCGAGCCGCCGTTGCCATCGATGACGGTGTAGGTGAAGGTGACGTCCGAGGTATCGCCGGACGTTGGCGTGAAATTCCAACTGCCATCGCCGCGCGCCTGCAACGTGCCCGACGACGGAGTGAAATCGCGCACCGTCAACTGGTCGCCGTCAGGATCCGATGCGTTGCGCAGCAGATCGCTCAGTGCAATGACGACACTCTGGTTCATCAGCAGGGCTGGGAGGATGACCGGCCCGGCAATGACCGGCAAGCGATTGAAGCGGGGCAGGGGGTCCTGTTCGCCGTCACCGTCACTGTCGCCGCTCTGGTCTCCAGGGCCGGGGTCGTCATGATGCCCGGAGCTGCCGCCACCGGAGCTGCCGCCACCCGAGGCGCCGCCACTTGAGCCACTTCCACCGGAGCCGCCGCCACTTGAGCCGGACAGGTGCAAGCTATCGCGTCCATCGTCACCCGAAAATATCACGATCGGGCGGCCCGGCGCAGCACCATAAAGGGCCACGTTGTCGTTGCCGTGGGCGTGATCGAACGTGGGCCCACTAGCCGTTCGCGCGGCTGCCAAGTCACCGAACGCGTGCGAAGCACTCAGCGCACTGTGCAGCAGTCTCACCGTGCCGCCATCGGGTTGATCGCCCACAATTCCATCGCCGTAGGTCTCGTCGTCCTCTAGCGCGATTGGGTCTTGCCCGGTCGCGTGTTCGTCGCCCTCTTTCATCGCGGTGTTCATAAGCAGCGGCGATTGCTTTTGCGCCGGTTCAGCCCCGAACATCAAGTTCTTGGCGATCAAGAAAGCGTTGGCGAGCACGAAGCCGATCGAAGCGCGCAGCACATATTTGCTGCTTACCGCATCATCCGGTTCGTACTTGCGCCGGGGCGTGCCGTCGTCGTTGAGCTGCTGTTGTGGGTTTGCGGGACGCATACAAATCTCCTGTTACCTTAAGCAGCCGATCGACTTGCGGCAGCGGGACGAGGCATTTGTTGAGGCGATGCCGGTTGCGTTTTCAGTTGCTGGGCAAAGATTTCATCCTTCGGACCGAATGCTGTCAGGCGTCCGTTCTGAATCACACCGATCATGTCGACGGCGGCCAGTGCGCTCGGCCGATGGGCGACGACGATGATGATGCCGCCGCGAGCTCTCACACCCAGCATGGCCTGGGTAAGGGCTGCCTCTCCATCGGCGTCGAGGTTCGAATTAGGCTCGTCCAGAACGATCAGGAACGGATTGTCGTAAAGCGCCCGCGCCAGGCCGATGCGTTGGCGTTGTCCAGCCGACAGCGATGTGCCGTTGGGTCCGAGCTCGGTGTTGTAGCCCTGCGGCATGCGCACGATCATCTCATGCACGCCCGCTGCCGTCGCAGCTTCCAAGATCTTCTTGCTGTCGGCATCGGGGTCGAGACGGCAGATGTTTTGGCCAATGGATGCGTCGAGCAGCGACACATCCTGCGGCAGATACCCGATCGACTTACCCAAGACATCGGATGGCCATTGATCGAGGTCGGCGTCGTCAAGCCGGACATTGCCGCGCAACAACGGCCATACGCCGGTCAATCCGCGCGCAAAAGATGATTTGCCGCCGCCGCTGGGGCCGATGATTCCCGCCGCCTGCCCAGCCTTCAATTCGAGGCTGACGTCGCTCAAGACGATCGTGCCGTTGCTCGGCGCCGCAACTGTGATCTTCTCGATCTTGAGATCGCGCTTGGGTGCAGGCAGCGACACTTGGTATGGCGGCTCGTCGAGTGCCGTCAACGTGTCGCCGAGGCGCGCATAACTGCGGCGGGCCGAGACGACGTTCTTCCATTGGCTGATCGCCAAGTCGACAGGCGCAAGTGCGCGGGCGGAGGCGACGGAGGCCGCGATGATCGCGCCGGCCGACATGTCGCCTTTGATCGTAAGATACGCGCCGACGCCGAGCACCGCGGATTGCAGGATCATGCGCAGCACCTTGGAGATGCCGCTGAAGGTACCGGTGATGTCGCTGGTCTTGGTCTGTAAACCCAGATGTTCGGTATTCAATTTATCGAAGCGGGAGACGGCGCGGGCGGAGATGCCCATCGCACGAATGACCTCGGCGTTGCGCGCATGCGAGTCGATCATCGCCGAACGGGCAATCGCTGCCTGCTGCGTCGAGGCGCTGTGCTTTTGCGTCAAGAGCTCGGTGAGCACGGTAAGGCCAGTCAGTAGGACCGCACCGGCGAAACACAGGATCCCGAGCCAAGGATGGAGGCAATAGACGAACACGAGATAGAGCGGCATCCAAGGCAGATCAAACAGGGCCATCGGCCCCTGCCCTGCCGCGAATTGGCGCAGCGTGTCGACATCGCGGCCGCGTTCCATGGCCTCGGCCGTGGAAAATCCAAAGCGCGGCATATCGATGGTGACGCGATGCGCAAGCGGGGCGAGCTTATCGTCGAAGCGTGCGCCAAGCCTGACCAGGATCTGCGAGCGGCTGATGTCCAGCAGGCCTTGGACGAGGTAGAGCCCGATCGCCAATCCGGACAAGGCAAGCAAGGTCGGGATGCTCTGGCTCGACAGCGCGCGATC
>JANOOW010000060.1:0-11865 GCA_031421555.1 Hyphomicrobiaceae bacterium
CTTCAAGCGCAATTGCTTGTCGAGCATTCCGAGACCATCGGCATCGCTGTCGGCGATCTGCCAGAAGTGGAACACGCCGGCGTCGTTGAGGCGCTGCTCGATCTTCTCGGTGACGCCGGTGATGCGCTTGAGATCGTCGGCTTCGCCGCGGGCTGCCTCGATGCCCTTGAACACGCCCTTGATGGGAATGACTTCGGCAGTGGGGTTTTCCATGGCGCCGATGTCGACGCCGGAGCCGGCTTGGCTGCGTTGGATGCCATCGATGGCGGCGCGGGCAACGAGATCGCAATACAGCGTGATGGCGCGGCCGGCGTCGTCGTTACCCGGGATTGGGAAGTCGATGCCGTCGGGATTGCAGTTGGTGTCGATCACAGCGACGATCGGGATGCCTAGCTTGCGGGCTTCGGCAATGGCGATCTGCTCCTTGTTGGTATCGATCACGAACAACAGGTCCGGCGTGCCGCCCATTTCCTTGATGCCGCCCAGCGCCTGGTTGAGCTTCTCGCGCTCACGCGTCAGGGTGAGAATTTCCTTCTTGGTGCGGCCCTGCGGGTCGGCCAGGATATCGTCCAGCTGACGCAAGCGGCGGATCGAAGCCGAGATGGTCTTCCAGTTGGTCAGCGTGCCGCCGAGCCAACGATGATTGATGTAGTACTGCGCCGAACGCTTGGCAGCTTCGGCAATCGAATCCGAGGCCTGACGCTTGGTGCCGACGTAAAGCACGCGGCCGCCTGCTGCGACCGTATCGGCGATCTTGACGAGTGCCTGATGCAGTAGCGGGGTGGTCTGCGTCAGGTCGACGATGTGAATATTGTTGCGCGCGCCGTAGATATACGACGCCATTTTTGGATTCCAGCGATGCGACTGGTGACCGAAGTGAACGCCAGCTTCGAGCAGCTGACGCATATTGAAGGCGGGAAGCGCCATAAGTTTCGTGTCCTTTTCCGGTTGAACCTCCGCGGATCGAAATAGGCCATCGTTCGGAGATCCGAGCTTGGCCCACCGGAGCGCCGGGTGCGGTGATATGGTCCGCCCCAGCGCGTGATCCGCGTGTGGAGTGCGGGCGTGATACACCCCCAGGCCTATGTTGGCAAGGATGAAGGCCTAGAATGGCTTGGCGTCCAACCCTCAAGGTTGCATGAGTCTGGCGATCGAATTGGCAAACATTTCTTGTTTTTTACTCCGTCATCCTTGCTAAGCGAGACGTATATCACGCCGGGCGCGAGCCGCGCGACGCGGCGCTTAGGCTTCCGGGATGACGATTTTTCTGCTTTTTTATTCATGGCCCGGAATAATGTGCGGGCCAGATCGTTCTCCTCTCAAGCGCGACACTGGGAACCTGGTCCCCGCCTTGGTTCTCAGCGCCGCCTAGCGTCTCGACTAAACCCGAGGCGTCTGAAAATGGGTCGAGCCGCAAGGTTCGGCCCATTTTTCGTTACGCCCCATCTTTCGTTGGCCAACCGGAATAAATCGCCTCTGCCGGCGTTCTCCTTTCGAGTGCGCCGCCGTCTCCTGGTCCCCGCCTCGGATCCGGCGATGCGCTACGTCTCGAAGTTGACAGCGTATTGTCATTGAGACGTGACCAGGTGGGTCGAGTCCAAGCGCTCGATCCACCTGGCTACCTTTCTTGTTCGGAGTGATCATGCTGACCATCCTAGCCTATGGCCTTGCGGCACTGTTGATCGCGGGTGGCTTGCTGATCGTCGCCAACGCTTTCGAAGACTGATCAGACGCTCTGCACCGTCGCCCAACTCTCGTAAGTAGATCCGGCGTGGCCATCTCCCGGCTACTTAATCAGTGCAAAGAGTGTCACGCTGAAAACGGCCTGCCGTATTTTCGCCATGGCTGGGAATAAAGCCCAAACCCGCTCGTTGTTCTAGCGGCTGGCGGGGAGGCCAAGAAGTGAGCGATGAATTTCAAAGGCGGATCGTAGAGATGCTGCCGCGACTGCGGCGGTTCGCCTATTCCTTGACGGGCGACCTGGATCGTGCCGACGACTTGGTGCAGGAAACGTGCGTACGTGCCTTGGCAGCCAGAGGACAATGGCAGGCAGGAACGAGATTGGACAGTTGGATGTATCGTATCGCGCAAAATTCCTGGTTCGATCAGACTCGCGCCCGCAAGGTGCGCGGTGAAACGGTAGTCATCGATGCCGCGGCGGAAATCGCCGGTACCGATGGCCGGGACGTCATCGAGCATCGCCAAACTCTGTCGGCCGTCAGCAGCAAACTGGCTGAATTACCGCACGATCAGCAATTGCTCGTCGGCCTCGTTTGTCTCGACGGTCTTTCCTACAAGGAAGCAGCAGCCGCTCTCAACTTGCCGATCGGAACGGTAATGAGCCGTCTCGCCCGTGCCAGAGCCGCGCTCGCTCAAGCCTTGCAGTCGGATACGCAAACGGTTCCAGCAATTTTCACAGGTAAACTTTCATGAGCAAAATTACCGACGAACTGCTCATGGCGTATGCCGATGGCGAACTCGACAGCGCTGATCAGCGTCGCGTCGAACTTCATCTTGCAGCTGAGCCTGAGGCCGGCAAACGTCTTGCGATGTTCGCGCAAACCGGGCGCGGCCTCGGCCTTCTCTTCGACCAGCCGATGCGCGAAGCCATTCCAGAGCGATTACTTGAGACGGTTCTCGGGCCGGGCGCCACTGCGGGCAGTAACGCGACGAAAACAGCGCAACGCCGCGCGAACATTCTTACATTCTTTATCGACGCCGTGATGCCGGCTCGCTCCGCCTGGCAACCAGCTTTCGCGGTCGTGGGCTTGGTAGCAGTTGGTGCCGCTGCAGGCTGGTCGTTGAACAATAGTCACGATAGCACGCCAAGCTCGCCGATCGCTGCGCTGACCGACGGTGCACTCGTCGCGAGCAAGGCGTTCGCCTCGGTTCTTGACGCAACGCCAAGTGGCACCGAGGCGCGTGTAGAGAAGCAAACGGTCAAGCCTTTGCTCAGTTTTCAAAACGTGGCAGGCAGCTACTGCCGTCAATACGAGCTATTCAACACCAGCGGTGCCCATTTCTCCGGTGTCGGTTGCCGCGCCGGAAATGGTGCATGGCAGATCGAAGTTCACACGCAGATGGGCAACGCTGCCAGCAGCTCACGGCCGGCGATTGCACCCGCGAGCGGCCGCTCGTCACCGATCGTCGAAAGCATTGTCGACCGGATGATCAAGGGTGATGCTCTCGGTGCTGCAGCCGAGCGCGCCCTGATCGAAAGCAAGTGGCTAAATGCACGTTGAGGGCTCTGCGCCGAACACGCGAGGAACCGTGCCTGTTATGTGCCTTTCCTGAGTTGGTCCGTGGCGAGCGCTGCCCTCCCGGCATGTAGCGGATCGATGAACGGCTAGAATTACGCCGTAACCCGCCGGCTCCGCGCAAGCGGAAAAGGTCGTGGCGAACCAAGGGACGAGAGTAGCCCTCTGTATCGTCCTGAGGTCAGTGCCTGAGCCCACCTTGTCGCCCTGGCCCGCCACCCCGCGGGGCTGGGTGCACAGGGTGGGTTTTTGGTATCTGGGGGCGCAGCCTCAATCCGGGGGAACTAGCGCGGCTTGACCTGCATCGTAAGCCCGAGCGGCGCGTCCAGTCGCGCCTTGATCGGCGCCGCGGACGTGATGATCGGCGCCGACGCCACGACATCCGGCTGAGGCGCGCAACTGGCTGGCGCCAAGAGCAGGCCACGTCCGTAGATCGGGTCGCGGCCCGGCTCGCCGAGATCGAGAACCGATGCCTTCCGCATGAACTCGGCTTTGTTTTTCACCGCGAGACCCTTATACGCCGTAGCCAGAACCGCCGTTACGTAGGGTACCGCAAACGAGGTTCCGGAATGGTAGGCGCCGCGTCCGCCCGGTGATGCGGTCCAGATATCGACGCCGGGGGCGGCAACATCGATGTGATCGCCTCGATTGGCGTAGCGATAGCTCTTTTTGTCACGGGATACTGCCGTTACCGCGACGACCGAACTGTAGGCAGCCGGATAACTGGGCGGCGCTGTCGGGCCTTCGTTGCCGGCTGCCGCAACGAAAATGACCTTTTTGCTGGATAGCCCTTCGATTGCCGCCTTTAGCAGATCGTCCGGTGGCCCGGACAGGCTCATATTGATGACATTGACGTTGCGCTTGTCGAGCCAATCGAGTGCGTCGAGAAGGCTTGCCGTATCGCTACTCGGCAGCCCTTCAGCATCGGCATAGAAGATGTCGGCGACGTAGAACTTTGCTTCCGGAATGAGACCGGGCGTGCCGCTATTCGCATCGCCCGCAAGCAGGGCGAGAACGCCGGTACCATGCCAGTCGGGGGACTTTGCCCGATCGCTTGCGGCTGACCGGCGGGACTCGATACCCTTGGTGGTAAACGTCGGGTGCGAAGCATCGTAGCCGGTGTCGATGACGCCGATCTTTACACCCCGGGAACACGCCTGCAGGCTGGTTTGCCAATGAATGATCGAAGGTCCGAAGCAGCGATCGGTGCCGCAAGGTGTGGCCATCGGCGAGGCCGCGCGCACAGTATCAGCTTGGATTGAGGGTGCTGCACCGGTCGCCGTACGATAGATCCGATAGGTTTGATTGACCCCGAAAACGCCACCCGGCATGTCTTGGCGCAGTAACTCAAACGCTTGTTCGGCGCTCATCCCTGCTGGCGCGACGAGCCGGGTGACGTTGAGATCGGCGCGCGACACACGTGATGTTCCGTTGAGTTGGAAGCCCAATGCGACGGCACGGCCGATGCCGTTGGCCGAGAGATTGGATGCCAAAACCTCCGGAGCGCGGGCGGGAAATGCGGGTAAGCCGTCCCGGCCAACAGGACGGCTTGGAGCCGGTTTCTGACCTTTGGCCGCGGCTGCTGCCGGTGAGGCTGCCGGTGCCACTGCTTGAGCAACGGTGGCCGGGGGTTTCGCTGGTGTCGAACCCGTCGTCGATATGGGCTTTGTCGTACCGCCTTTGGCAGCGCTAGCAGACGGCGCGCCGTCCGGCGCCGCACCGGCGGCCGGACCGGCCGCCTTCAACACGGGGCCGGCGGCGGCTACCGGGACAGCGGACGCGGCAGGTGGATCAGGTTTGAAGATGCCCTGAAACCACTCGACAATGGTGTTGGGGGCGGCCTTGTCCTCGTCGAACGCATCGGCTTTCGTCTTGGCTTTGTCGCCTGTTGTCTTGTCCGCCGCGGCGGTTGCCGCTTTGGGTTCTGTCGCGCTGGCAGCCTTCGCCTGATCGCTCGAGGCGTTGTCGTCTTTGACCGGCGCGGTGGTAGGCGCAGGCTGACTGGACTTGGGCTTCTCGTCCGGCTGCTCCTGCCTCGCTTGTTCGCGCTCACGCCGGACTTGCTCGCGTTCCTGCCGCGCCTGTTCCCGTTCCTGCGCCGCTTTCTCGCGTGCTTGACGAGCCTGCTCGCGTTCTTGCCGTTCGCGCTCACGTTCCTGACGCTCGCGTTCGCGCTCTTGTTGTTGCCGGGCGATCTCCTGAGCGCGCTCGTTGGCCCGGCGCATGGCATCGCTGTCGCGTGCCTCAGCACCGACAGGTGCGAAGCAACCGCACGCCAAGAACCAAAGCGCGGCGGCCGCGACTAGTCGTCTTTGAAAACGCCCGCACCCCATCGGGATCCCCACCGGTCAGCCGTACGTATCTGCGAGCTCAACGCAAGTACCGGCCCATGTCCGGTAGTTGGTTTGTTTCAACTTATAGTGATTTACAGCATCTGTGAACAACATGCACAGCACAAGTCAACCATATAGCGGTTCGCTCAACATATGACGAATCCGTGCAAAGGCCGGTACAGTCTATTTCCACTAATTTGACCGGCGCCAACTTCCCATCGTCTCGATCAAACCGCGTGCCTTGTCCCGCGTGAGGTTAATCGTGTCACCCGGCTTGAACAAGTTCGATCCGAGGCCGAAACCGCAAGCACCCGCCGCCGCGTAGTCCTTCATATTATGCTCGCCGATACCACCGACCGGCAATACCCGCGTGCCCGGCGGCAGCACTGCCATCCATGCTTTCAAAACTGACGGCGATATCATCTCGCCGGGGAATGCCTTGAGCGCATCGGCGCCCGCGTTCAGCGCCGCAAAAGCTTCACTGGGCGTGGCGACGCCTGGCACGCAATGTAATCCTGCAGCCTTGGTTTGGCCGATCAAACCGGGATCGCAATGAGGCATGACGATGAGCTTGCCGCCGGCCGAGTTCACGCCTGCGATATCGTCAAGCGTCATGACCGTGCCTGCGCCGATTAGCGCGCGCTCACCGAACGATTTGCTAAGGATTGCAATCGATTGGTACGGGTCAGGTGAATTGAGCGGCACTTCGATCATCGTAAAACCAGCGTCGATCAGAACCGCACCGACGGGCTCCGCCTCCGCAGACGTCAACCCACGCAGGATGGCCACGAGCGGGCATCGTGAAAGTGCTGTATCGAAGTCGATCATTGGACGGTTCATCCTACGATGTGCGCGGCCTGAGCGATCTGCATGTGTCCGGCACATACGCAATCGTCCGGCGCTTGCCGGATTGCGATGTTCAACAATCGCGCCGCTGCAACGTAACGTTTCGTCAGAGCGGGCGAACCGATGAGCGTGGCAGGCTGGCCACAGTTATGCGCCCCAGCCATTTCCCAGCCGATCATCAAGCCCGACAGATAGTCCGCAGCGTGCCTATCGGCGAGCTTTCCCATCAGCCCCAGCGTTCTGACCGAAAAGAGACGGTGGAGAAAGGACCCTGCGCCATCCGGCCGCGCCGCTAATGCAATGCCACGCGCGAAGGCTTCGCTCGTTTCGTCACCCGGCGCCGCCGGTGACTGATCCATCATGCGGCCGAGAATGCTGTGCTCTTTCAAAATCGCGAAAATCTCGCCGGTCATGAAGGTTTGGAACGACGAAATCTTGCTGGTCTCGACGGTGACCCACTTCGAGTGCGTACCGGGAAGAATGAATGTGCCACCGCCAAGCTGCAACTGTGCGAGCGCGCCCATCACCTGGCACTCTTCGCCGCGCATGACATCGGGGATGCCCACGCGATCGACGGTATCGACCCCGGGCACGACGTGAACGGAACGGAAGCCCGGCACGTCGAGCGTCACCGCGCTGTTGGCGAGTTCCTCAAGGCCGGCCGGACAGGGAACGTACGGCACCTCCACCCAACCTTGCCGGCTGCCGACCATGCCCGACAACAACGCTGGTAAATCGCCGTTTTGCTGCAACCAATCCGCGCTCTGCTCACGCAACGCCGTCGCGAACTGATCCTTGGCAATGCCCATCAAGCCTTGCTGGGAGGCGCGCCGGTCGAGAATGCTACCATCGGCCGCGAGTAGATAGAGCCTCAGCGCGGTGGTGCCCCAATCGACCGAGATCAGTGATGGATCTTTGCCGCCAGACATGCGCTCTACCTACTTTACAGCCGCGATCACTCGCGTGAGAAAACCGTCGGTCGCGGTGCCGTTGAGCCAGCGCATCACGGCCACGAGATCGTGCTCTGTATCGATATAGATAATGTTGCCGCCGGCACCCAGTGCGTACACCGCACTTTTGGGCGCGTTTGGATAACCACCCGCGCGATTGAGCCACCACAGTAGCCCGTAGGATGGGTTCGTAGCCGATGGCGTCAGCATCGCCTCGACCCAAGCGGCATCGAGCAGCTGGCGGCCGTTCCAGTTGCCACCACGCGCGATCAATAGCCCGAGCCGCGCCTGATCCCGCGCGCTGATAAACATGCCGCCGCCCCAGTGCGCACCGCCCGAGACCGACTGCACGCGATGGCCGTTCAGCTCGATCCACGAGTTGCTATAGCCGTGCCACTGCCAGCCATCGGACGCGCCGATCGGATCCATGATCCGCTCTCGCAGCATGTCCGGTAGGGCCCGGCCGAACCGTTGCAGCAGGCAGTAGGCGAGAAGGTTCACACGTACGTCGTTGTACTCGTAGTGCGTGCCCGGTGCCTTGAGTTCGCGGGCGTGGCCCTTGCGGCTGTTATCGGCATCTGGCCCGAGCTGGCGATTGTGATCGACCTGATCGGACTTGCCCCAGATCTCGCCCTGCCACTCGCTCGACTGCTGCAACAGATGGCGCCACGTGATCGTCGCGTTATGCGCACTCTCGAACCACGCACCTTTGACAGTTGCGCCTGCGGGTTCATCGAGATTCGCGATCAATCCATCGGCGACTGCGAGACCGGCGAGGATTGCGAGGCAGCTCTTGGCGACGCTGAAGGTCATATCCGCACGCGCCGTGTCGCCCCACTCGGCGGCAATCCGCCCGCCTTTGAGGAGGATGCCAGCCGGTGCGCCGCGCGGCTGCACCGGCCCGGTGATGTCGCTCCACGGGCCGGTCTCGTTCCATTCGACGATGCCGACGTAGCGGCCGTCGGGGTAATAGAAGCTGCGCGGCCAGGGGCTCTCGTTAGACTCGGCAAATGCCACGGCCTCTTTGAGCTTGGCTGAAACGGCGGCGGCGTTCGGCGCGACGGCCTCCCAAACATCACCAGTCGGACAATAGGTGGCTGTCATCAAACGTGTTCCTTACCCAGCATGCAGTGAATACCCTTCGAGCCGTTGACCGTTTGCGTCACGCGGAGGTCGGCTGCGAGCGAACACAACGCGTACGCGTGCTCCTTCGATAGCCCCGACTTCTCGCCGATCAACCGGATCATGTCACGCAGCGCCATCTCCACACAGCGATCGAGATCGGGGTCCATCGCCATGGTGATGTGATGCGTCGGTGTCTCGGCGCGCGGATAAGTGAAGGTGAGATCATCCCTCAGCACGAACTCGAACGTGCCTTGCAGCGCAGTCTCGATCGCGGTGACGCAGACTTCGCCGTCGCCTTGTGCGCCGTGACCATCGCCGCATGAGAACAGCCCGCCCTCGACGAAGACCGGCAGGTACAGCGTTGCGCCCGGTACCAGTTCCTTGTTGTCGAGATTACCGCCGAAGGCGCGCGGGATCAGCGACGTGACGCGTCCCCAGGCTGGCGGCGGCGCGGTGCCCATCACGCCGAAGAACGGTTTCAGATCGAGAGATTTGCCCCACGGCAGCCGCGCCTGCTTGGACTTCAGGTCGAGCGGAATGTGGAGCAAGCTGAATTCGTGGAAGTCGTCCTGCAACGTGCCCGCTAGCGGCTTTATGAAGTTGTAGCCCCAATCTTGCCGCAACTGCACTTCTTTGATCCGCACCTCGATCACGTGCCCCGGCCGCGCGCCCTTGATGGCAATGGGACCCGTCAGGATATGACCGGGCAGCGTCTTCTCGGCATTGGCATGCACATCGGCAATTTCGGGTGGCGTTGAGAAACCGGCATCGGGCTTCGGGTGCATTTCGGGACCGCCGGTCACCGTGTCCACCGTTACCGTATCGCCGCTGTCGATCGTCAGCACTGGCTTGAGCGTGGCATCGAAGAAGCCCCAATGACAGGTTTCGCCGCTGGCCTTCAGATGATGATGCATGAGTTAGGTCCCAAATAGTGCCGGTGCCGATTGTCCGCCAACATGCCGCCTCATTGTCGCGTTCGCAACGGTAATGAAGGTCTTACGTGAATCGGCGGATCGTAGGGTGCAATAGCGCCTTCGCGTATTGCACCACGAACAACCACCGCATGACCGGCCGGCATCGCGGCGCATTACGCTTCGCTAATGCGCCCTACCGCCCGCCATCGCCGGCTGTTGCCGGGTACCGGCAAAGTTGCGATGGTAATGATTGACCTCGGAGAAAGCCAAATGCCTCAACATCCACCCGCCACGCCTGGAATGGCGATGGCGGAGATCGATACGCCAGCTTTGATCATCGATCTCGATGCGTTCGAGCGTAACCTTCGGCGCATGGCTGATGCCACCTCCACGGCCGGTGTGCGATTGCGTCCGCACGCCAAAACTCACAAATCGCCGGTGATCGGCCTAAAGCAGATGGCGCTCGGCGCGGTTGGTCTATGCTGTCAAAAGGTGTCCGAAGCCGAGGCGATGGTGCACGGCGGAGTCCCTGACGTCCTCATCTCGAACGAAGTTGTGGGTCGGCGAAAACTCGATCGTCTTGCGGCCCTCGCCCATCAAGCGCGTGTGATGGTGGTGGCCGACAATGAGATCGCCGTCGAAGCGCTCGGGGCAGCAGCGGCCCGCGCCGGAGTCACGATCCGCGTGCTGGTGGAAATCGATGTCGGTGCCAGCCGCTGCGGCGTCGCCCCGGGTGAGCCTGCGGTTATCCTCGCTCAACGCATTGCACGCGAGAAGCACCTCGCGTTCGCTGGCCTGCAGGCCTACCAGGGCCGCGCCCAGCATTTGCGCACTTTCGATGAACGGCGCGCCGCGATCAACGCCGCCATCGAGATGACCGCCCACACAGTCGCACTGCTGAAGCAGGCCGGGCTCACCTGCGATGTCGTCGGCGGCGCAGGAACCGGCACGTTCGAGCTCGAAGCGGCGAGCGGCGTCTACAATGAGCTGCAGGCCGGTTCATATTGCTTCATGGATGCCGACTATGCGCGCAACAAACGGGCCGATGGCGGCGCCTTCGACACGTTCGAAAATGCGCTGTTCGTTTACGCCACGGTCATGAGCACACCGACGGCGGAGCGGGCCGTGGTCGATGCGGGACTGAAGGCATTCTCCTTTGACAGTGGCGTGCCCGAAGCGCGCGGTTTGGCCGGCGCGATCTACGAACGGCCGTCCGACGAGCACGGCAACCTCAACGTTGCCGCTTGCAACGTGCGTCCCAAACTTGGCGACAAGATCCTGCTGATACCCGGCCATTGCGACCCGACCGTCAATCTGCACGACTGGTACATCGGCGTGCGCGGCATGGGAACCGATGGTGCGCGCGTGGAAAGTGTCTGGCCGGTCGCGGCCCGCGGCGCGTTGTTTTGAGCGCGACAACGCGATAGGCTGCAACACGACAAGCTGTGGAGAGATGCGATGCCATTGGACAGCAAACCAGTAGAAACCAGCCGCCAGTTTGATGTCGTTGGCACGCGGCCGCTGCGTCCCGACGGCGTCGACAAGGTGACCGGCCGCGCCCGCTTCGGTGCCGATATTTCGGCGCCGGGCATGTTGCACGGGCTGATCCTGCGCTGTCCGCACCCGCATGCGCGCATCCTCGGCATCGACGCGTCGAAAGCCCTCGCCCTCGATGGCGTCAAGGCGGTCGTCACCGCCGAAGATCTGCCGGACCTGACCGCCGGCGACGGCGATCTCTTCATCGTGCTCTCGAACGTGATGGCACGCGGCAAGGCGCTTTATGACGGGCACGCGGTGGCAGCGGTCGCAGCGACGAGCCGCAACGTCGCCCGGCAAGCGCTCGCCCTGATCAAGGTCGATTACGAGATCCTGCCGCACGTCACGGACGTCGAAGCGGCGATGCTGCCGGGCGCGCCAGTGCTGCACGAAGACCTTTTCACCGAGGGTGTCGAGCCGAAGCCCACCAAACCGTCGAACGTTGCCAAGCGTCACCAGTTTGGACACGGCGACGTCGCCAAGGGGTTCAAGCAAGCCGACGTAATAGTTGAGCGCACCTTCCGTACTGCCGCCACCCATCAAGGCTATATCGAGCCGCACGCGTGCCTCGCCAACATCCGCTCCGATGGCGCCGGCGAGATCTGGGCATGCACGCAGGGCCACTTCATGGTGCGCAACACCTGCGCCGCACTACTCGGCCTCGACGTCTCGCGATTGCGCGTTACGCCATCGGAAATCGGTGGCGGCTTCGGCGGTAAGACGACGGTGTTCATCGAACCAGTGGCGCTCGCACTGTCACGCAAGGCCGGACGCCCGGTAAAAGTCGTGCTTGATCGCTCGGAGGTGTTTCGCGCCACCGGCCCCACCGCAAGCACGTGCATCCGCGTCAAAGTCGGCGCTACCAAGGCCGGTAGGATCACCGCTGCCGAAGCCGAGTTAAAAT
>JANOOW010000061.1:0-4294 GCA_031421555.1 Hyphomicrobiaceae bacterium
CACGATGATGTCTTCGGGACCGGTGTGCTCGACGATGTGTTTCGCTCGTATGCCATCAATAACCGGATCACCCCCGATTTTGAGCTGGAACCGGTGGATCCCCTCGGTGCGGCGGGCCAGAACATACCCGGTCATCGCCTCGGGCGAGCCTAACGGCACGGCAAAATACAGTGGAAATTTTTTCTGACGAACGCCACCGAGCATGTCGGCGACGCTTGCGCCCCAGACCTTGCCGGTGAGGTCCCAGCAGGCAACATCGATAGGGCTTTTGGCATAGGCATGTCCCATCAACGCCGCATCCATCGCGTCGTTGACCGCTGCAAGGTTGGTTGGATCGAGCCCGATGAGGGCTGGGCAAAGCAGTTGGAGTGCTGCGCGCGCGCCACCGGCGTGCGCCGGCAGGTAGGTCGAGCCCAGCGGGCAAACTTCGCCCCAGCCGCTCCGGCCATCGTCGCTCGTCACGCGGACAAGGGTTGACGGAAGGGATGTGATGTCTCGCCCACCCGACATTTTGTACACGCCATGCACGTACGTCAGGTCAAAATTGAAAACGTCGATCTTTGCGATGTGCATGATAACGCGCCTGTCGAATGTGCCATTGGCTCATCGACGTTACCGCAGCCTAGTCTTGAATTCACGCTGATTCGGAGAGTTGTTTCTCGAGGGTTGGTCTTGAGCCCTCGGCTCTTGCATTCACCACCTGACAATCACTACGGTTGAGCCATGGCAGATCCGATTACCGAACCATCTTCCCTGAACGAGCGCACGCGGGCGATCTTCCGTTCGATTGTGGAAACGTACCTCGCGACGGGCGACCCAGTGGGTTCACGCAACCTGTCGCGCGCGCTGCCGATGCCGCTGTCGCCTGCGTCGATCCGCAATGTGATGTCGGACCTCGAACATCTGGGGCTGATCTACGCGCCGCACACGTCCGCGGGACGGTTGCCGACGCAGCTCGGTCTACGCCTATTCGTCGATGGCCTGCTGGAACTGGGCGATCTGACGAAGGAAGAGCGCGGGCAACTCGAGACGCAGATCAAGATCAAGCGGGAACGCTCGATCGATCAGGCGTTGACCGAGGCGACCGAGATGATCTCGGGGCTGTCGCACTGCGCCGGCGTGGTGCTTGCAGAAAAGCAAGTGAGCCGCCTCAAGCACATAGAGTTCGTACAGCTGGAGCCCGGCCGCGCGCTGGTCGTGCTTGTCGGCGAAGACCAGAACGTCGAGAACCGGGTCATCTCCGTGCCGCCCGGCCTGCCACCGTCGGCGCTGGTGGAGGCCGCGAACTACATGAACGCACATATTCGTGGCGCGACGATCCCGGAGGCGCGGTCGCGGATTGAAGCGGACCTCAACACCGCGAAGGCGGAACTCGATCTGCTGACGCAAAAGATTGTCCGCGCCGGGCTGGCCGAGTGGTCGGGCACGCTCGACGATCGCAAGAGCTTGATCGTCCGGGGGCAGTCGAATCTGCTGAAAGATCTGAACGCCAACGAGGATCTTGCCCGTATTCGCCAATTGTTCGACGACCTCGAAACCAAGCGCGACCTCGTGCAGCTGCTCGGGTTGTCCGAGAACGCAGAAGGCGTGCGGATATTCATCGGTTCGGAGAACAATCTTTTCTCGTTGTCGGGCTCTTCGTTGATCGTCGCGCCGTTCCACGACGAGAAGCGCAAAGTCGTGGGTGTGCTAGGCGTCATTGGGCCGACCCGGCTCAATTATGCGCGCATCATTCCCATGGTCGACTACACCGCAAAGCTCGTCGGCCGCTTGCTGACTTGATTTTTTTGCGCCGTCGGCTGATATGCGCATCGAAGGGTTGAGCCTTGTGTTGGCGCCCAAGTAACAATCACGATACACCGAGGATCCATGACCTCAGAGCCTAAAGCCGATGAGCCGGTAACCGCGCCCAACGTAGAGGCGGAAATAAAACAAAACTCCATCCCTCCTGAACAGCCGCGCGCGACTTCCTATGTCGATCCGGCGATTGCCATGGAGGCCCAGATCGCGGGCCTCGAAGCTCAGGTAAAGGATGTGACGGACCGGCTGTTGCGCACGCATGCCGAGATGGAGAACATCCGTAAACGTACCGAACGCGATAAGGCGGACACGGTGAAGTACGCGATCACCAAGTTCGCGGCCGACATCGTAACAGTCGGCGACAACTTTCAGCGCGCCATCACGGCAGTACCGGCGGGCGCGGCAGAGGGCGATCCCGCTTTGAAGAGTCTGATCGATGGGGTCACATTGATCGAACGCGAGTTCCTGGGTGTGCTCGAACGGCATGGCGTTACGCGGCTAGATCCCAAGGGCCAAGCGTTCGATCCGAACTTCCACCAGGCGGTCATGGAGCAGCCGAGCGCCGAGGTGCCGGGCGGCACGGTGCTGCAGGTATTCCAAGCCGGTTACGTTATCGACGACCGGATCTTGCGGCCGGCCATGGTCGTTGTTTCGACCGGTGGGCCAAAGCCGCCCAAGACCGGTGAGGCGACGCCTGAGCAAAAATCCGGCACGGAAGTGGACGCCGCCGATGAAGCGGAGACGGTCAGCAAGCCGTCACCCGGCGGAGCGTCAGGTTGATGCGGCCGCCTTCGGGCAGCAGCGCAGACGAGTTGGCGAATACGCGGTCGATGCCATGATAGGCGCGCCGCGACGCACCACCAAGCACAGCGACATCGCCGGACTGAAGGCGAATGCGGTGTTTTGGATCGGTGCGTTTCGATCCGCCTACGTGGAATGTAGCGGTATCGCCGAGTGATATCGAAACCACAGGTGCGTCGAAGGTTTGCTCGTCGGAATCGGTATGGCTGCCCATTTTGTTATTTGAGCCGTAGTAGTTGATCAGACAAGCCTCGGGAGGCGCTGGAAACTCTGCAACATCCGCCCACAGCTTCTGCAACTGGTCTGGAATGGGGAGCCACTGCTGGCCCGTCACGGGGTGGGTTGCCTGATAGCGATAACCGCGCTCTTTGTCCGACACCCATCCGAGCGTTCCGCAATTGGTCATTTGCACACTGAATGGTTTGCCGGTACGTGGCATGGCTGGCCGATACAACGGTGTTGCGGCGATGATCCCGCGGATGCTACTTAACAACGTTTTCTGTTCGCCGGCATCGAGGTGGTGTTGCAGCCACCGAAAGCCATCAGGGAAGGTTTTCATCCAGGCAAAGTTACCAATTTATTCGTTCAGGGAAGTAACGATCCGCCAGCGCCTACGTCAAGAGTGTCACCGGTCATCCCGAAAATCATCACAGTTGGGTGCATTGCTGCCGTTGCAGCACCCAACGCTGCCGCCTATATAGCCGATAGAACTACTCTTGCTCCAGGGGATCGGAACCGACTGCACCTTCGAGGTGTGATCTGTGCCTCGGGTGCCGAACGCATCGGGCCTGGGCGGTCCGCCGCCACACATAAGGAATGAACTGCGATGTCAAAAGTTATTGGAATCGATCTGGGTACGACAAACTCCTGCGTGGCCGTGATGGAAGGCGGCGTGCCCAAGGTAATCGTCAATGCCGAGGGTATGAATACGACGCCGTCGATCGTTGCATTTACCAGCGATGGCGAAAAGCTCGTCGGCTTGCCGGCCAAGCGCCAAGGCGTCACCAACCCGTCAAACACGTTCTTCGCGATCAAGCGTTTGATCGGCCGCCGCTACGGCGATCCGCTTGTCGAGAAGGATAAGAAGCTCGTTTCGTACGACATCATCTCGGGCGCCAATGGCGACGCATGGGTTGCAGTCGGTGACAAGCAATATTCTCCACAGCAAATTTCAGCGTTTATCCTGCAAAAGATGAAGGAGACGGCTGAGGCCTATCTCGGTCATTCGGTCTCGCAGGCGGTCATTACTGTCCCGGCCTATTTCAACGACGCCCAACGTCAGGCCACCAAAGACGCTGGTAAGATCGCTGGCCTGGAAGTGCTGCGCATCATCAACGAGCCGACCGCCGCGGCACTGGCCTATGGCCTCGACAAAAAGAAAGAGTCGAAGACGATTGCCGTTTACGATCTCGGCGGCGGCACGTTCGATATCTCGATTCTCGAGATCGGCGACGGCGTGTTCGAGGTAAAATCCACCAATGGCGACACGTTCCTCGGCGGTGAAGACTTCGACATGCGGCTGGTCTCGTACCTTGCCGACGAGTTCAAGAAAGAGAATCAGATTGATCTCAAGGGCGACAAACTTGCTCTTCAGCGTCTGAAGGAAGCTGCTGAAAAGGCCAAGATCGAGCTGTCGTCTTCGGCGCAGACCGAAATCAACCTGCCCTTTATCTCGATGAACCCGCAGACCCAG
>JANOOW010000062.1:0-7337 GCA_031421555.1 Hyphomicrobiaceae bacterium
ATGACACTGGTGAAACATTACGACGCAACAAAAACCCGACAGGTTTGGTATGGTTCAGGGCGATGTCATTCTGGAAGCGCGCGATCTAGTCAAGGAATTTTCGGGCTTCCCGGCGGTTAACCACGTAAGCTTCAAGGTCAAACGCGGCTCTATCCATGCATTGATTGGCCCCAATGGTGCCGGCAAGACCACGCTGTTCAATCTGCTGACTAAGTTCTTGCCCCCGACCAAAGGGCATATCGTGTTCAATGGCCGCGACATCACGAAACTTGAGCCGGCAGCCGTTGCCCGCCTTGGATTGGTCCGCTCGTTCCAGATTTCGGCGGTGTTCCCACATCTCTCGGTGATCGACAACGTGCGTATCGCGCTTCAGCGCGACCGCGGCGGTTCGTTCGACTTCTGGCGCTCGCGGCGCGTGCTCTCCGAGTATCACGACCGGGCGATGGCGCTGCTCTCCGACGTTGGCCTCACCGAGTATGCCAGCGAGACTGCAGTGTCGCTGCCCTACGGCCGCAAACGTGCGCTGGAACTCGCCACCACGCTCGCGCTCGATCCCGAAATGATGCTGCTCGACGAGCCGATGGCTGGCATGGCGCACGAGGATATCGACCGCATCGCCGAGTTGATCCGCCGGGTCGCCAAGGGTCGCACGATCCTGATGGTCGAGCACAACCTGTCGGTCGTCGCCTCGCTTTCGGACTTCATCACAGTGCTGACGCGCGGACAGGTCCTGACCGAGGGCGATTACAAGGCGGTTTCAGCCAATGCGGATGTTCAGCAGGCTTACATGGGGGTAGGTCATGCTTGACCACGCAACATCGCAACCGCTGCTCAGCGTCAGCGGCCTGCAGGCCTGGTATGGCGAAAGTCACATACTTCATGGCGTCGACATCGAGATCCGTAAGGGCGAGGTTGTGACGCTTCTCGGTCGCAACGGCGCCGGCAAAACGACGACGATGAAATCGATCATGGGGATTGTCGGCAAACGCACCGGTTCGGTCAAAAAGGACGGTACCGAGACAATCAAGATGCCGTCCGAAAAGATCGCCCGGCTCGGCATCGCGCTGTGCCCCGAGGAGCGCGGCATCTTCTCGAGCTTGACGGTGCGCGAAAACCTCCTGCTGCCGCCGGTGTTGCGCCCGGGTGGGCTGAGCGTCGACGAGATCTTCGAATTGTTCCCGAACCTGAAGGAGCGCATTGGCACCAGCCAAGGCACCAAGTTGTCGGGCGGCGAGCAGCAGATGCTCGCGATCGGCCGCATCCTGCGTTCTGGTGCCGACCTGCTGCTCCTCGATGAGCCGACCGAGGGCCTTGCCCCCGTGATCATACAGCAAATTGGCCGTACCATCCGCAAGCTCAAGGAGCGTGGGCAAACCATCCTGCTCGTGGAGCAGAACTTCCGTTTTGCCTCGACCGTCGCCGACCGGTTCTATGTGATGGAGCACGGCAACATCATCGACGGCTTCGCGAGCGCTGATCTTGAAGCTAACATGCCGAAGCTGCACGAATATCTTGGCGTTTGACATTGCCGACGTCATTCTCCCCACCGATGCGCGCCAAATATGACGGGTCACCATGTTCGATTTTCTCGGAATCCCACCACAAGCTTTGTTTGGCCAGCTGTTGCTCGGCCTCATCAACGGCTCGTTCTATGCGCTGCTGAGCCTGGGGCTAGCCGTCATTTTCGGCATGCTCAACATTATCAACTTCACGCACGGCGCCCAGTACATGATGGGCGCGTTCACCGCGTGGCTGTTGATGCAGTTCCTCGGCATCGGCTACTGGCCGTCGTTGATCCTGGCCCCTTTGATCGTCGGCGCCACAGGCGTGATCATCGAACGCACGATGCTGAAGCGCCTTTATCATCTCGATCACCTGTACGGCCTACTGCTGACGTTCGGCATCGCGCTCATTCTGCAGGCCCTTTTTCGCCACCAGTACGGCTCCACCGGGCAACCCTATCCGATCCCTGCTGAGCTGCAGGGCGGCATCCGCCTGCCTTTCATGTTCTTGCCCTACTACCGCGCCTGGGTGATCGTGTTCTCGTTAGCGATCTGCATCACCACGTGGTTCGTGATCGAGCGCACGAAACTTGGTAGCTACCTGCGGGCCGCGACCGAGAACCCGACGCTGGTGCGCTCGTTCGGCATAAATGTGCCGCGCATGATCACCTTGACCTACGGCGCCGGCGTCGGCCTCGCGGCACTCGCCGGTGTGCTGGCGGCACCGATCTATCAGGTCAACCCACTGATGGGCGCCGACATCATCGTCGTGGTGTTTGCGGTCGTCGTGATCGGCGGCATGGGCTCGATCCTGGGTTCGGTCATTACCGGCTTCGCACTCGGCCTGGTCGAGGGACTGACCAAGGTGTTCTACCCGCAAGCCTCGACCACGGTCGTGTTCGTCATCATGGCGATCGTGCTGATGATCCGTCCCCAAGGATTGTTCGGTAAGCCGGCGACGCAGGCGGGGGGTGTCGAGAGCGCTATCGCCAGCGGTGTCGCCGACGGTGGCCGCGCACTCAATTTCACCATGCTCGGAATGGGTATCGTCCTCGCCTTCGCGCCCCTCTTCCTATATCCCCAGTTCCTGATGAAGGCGCTGTGCCTGGCGCTCTATGCCGTGGCGGTGAACCTGCTGCTCGGCTATGCCGGCCTACTTTCCTTCGGTCACGCCATGTTTCTGGGCAGTGCCGGATATGCAAGCGCGCACGCCGCGAAAATTTGGGGCTTTCCACCGGAACTCGCGATTTTGACCGGCATCGCAGTGTCGGCATTGCTCGGCGTGGTCACCGGCTTGATCGCAATCCGCCGTCAGGGCATCTACTTCGCAATGACCACGCTCGCGCTGTCGCAGATGATCTTTTTCTTCTGCCTGCAGTCTCCGTTCACCGGCGGCGAGGATGGTATCCAGCAGGTCCCGCGCGGCATACTGTTCGGTTTCATCGATCTGAAGAGCCAGATGACGATGTACTACGTCGTGCTGGCGATCTTCCTCGGCACGCTGCTTTTCGTGCACCGCGTTCTCCATTCGCCGTTCGGCGAAGTGCTGAAGGCGATCCGCGAAAACGAGGCTCGCGCAATCTCGCTCGGCTACAGGACCGATCGTTACAAGTTGTTGGCATTCGTGCTTTCCGCTTCCGTCGCCGGTGTCGGCGGCGCGACCAAGGCGTTGGTGTTCCAGCTGGCATCACTCACCGACGTGCACTGGTCGATGTCGGGCGAAGCGGTACTCATGACATTGGTCGGCGGTCTCGGAACAATGCTGGGCCCTGTGCTCGGCGCTTTTGTGATCGTCGCCATGGAGAATTACTTCGCCGAATTTGGCCAGTGGGTGACGGTAATCCAGGGCTTCGTGTTCATCATATGCGTGATGGCTTTCCGCCGGGGCATCGTCGGCGAAATCGCCCACCGCACGGGGACGCCTCTCTAGATTGGCATATAGACTGGGCCAAGTACCGGCATAGCTGTTTATATGGCGATCTAGGTAAATGAGGAGAGTGCAATGGCTCGACGTTGGTTGGCAGCGTGGTTATTTGCGATCGCGTTTGCCGGACCCATGTCTCTTGCCTCGGCTGCCGATAAATCTGTTCTCGGGAAAATGACTTTAAAGGCGGTGGATAGCTGGGGCTATCAACTTCAAAATGTTAGATCTCGCTTGGTAGCGAAGGACAAGTTCGATATTCTTGTTGTCGACTATTCGCGTGATGGTACCGAAACAAGGGCGTTTTCGCGCGAGGCAGTCGCTCGCATGCGACACCGGAGCAATGAGCCTGAACGCATTGTGCTTGCGTATCTCAGCATTGGCGAAGCCGAAGCCTACCGCTACTATTGGCAACCGTCCTGGACTTCTACTGCGGGACACTCCCTGATTTCCAAAGGTTTTCGAGGCGCGCCCGATGGCAACTCGATCGGCGTCAAAGACAGCAAGATTCCTCTGGCCGAACTCACTTCGGCCGCTCCATCCTGGCTTGCAGCCGAAAACCCTGCTTGGCGCGGCAACCATCTTGTCCGCTATTGGGACCCAGTGTGGCAGAACATCATCTTTGGTTCGCCCTCGGCCTATCTCGACAAAATTATCGATGCCGGGTTCGATGGCGTTTATTTGGACAAGATCGATTCGAACGATGACTGGCAGGCGACGCGGCCGACAGCCGAACGCGACATGGTAGCGTTTGTCAAAGCGCTGGCAACCTATGCGCGCGCACGCCATCCCGGCTTTTTAATTGTACCGCAAAATGCCGAGGAACTGCTCAAGCACAAAGACTACCTCAAAACCATAGACGCAATCGCCAAGGAGGACCTTCTCTATGGCGGGGGGCAGCGCAAAGATGGCGAGGCGAACCCCAAGGCCGAGATCCAGCTGAGTAAGCGGTACTTGGACCTCGCGCAAAAGGCTGGTCGAAAAGTCCTGATTGTCGAATATCTCTCAGAGCTTACTACGATTGTTCGCGCGAACAAGACACTTACAGCATCCGGTTATGTGCCGTTTTTTGCGCGCCGCGCACTAGATGAATCGCCAGCAACTGTGCCGGACGGTGCGACCGCAAGCACGCTGGAAACAGTCACGGAGTGATATTGGACTGGGTCAAGCTCGTCCCTGCCATTCGCCGACTGTCGGCTCTCCCACCCTACCCACTCACTGCCGGACCGCAAGGCCCGGCGTAGGTGACTGCGAATGGTCGCAAGTTGCCCATAGCGTCGGCCTTCGCACGACCGGCAAATGGAAGGACGGCGGCGATCGGTGCATCACGCTGGCGTCACGCGACACGCGCCTCAGGGGGAGCGCCCGATCAACGCTTCTCAACAAGACGGAGCACCTGGCCTGTGCTGCCATATGGACCAAGCGTGTCGTTTGTGAGCAGGTACAGCTCCCCGTCGCGGTCGGCCTCGAGGCTGATGATGCGGGTCTCAAGCTGCAAGAGCTTCTCGAGCGGCCAGAGGGTGGAGGCCGCTTCCTTCGGCTCGGTGATGAAGAGCTGACCCGAGGGCTTGCGGAAATCTGCGCTCCAGTCGACCACCACGAGCTTCCCCGCGAGGGCCGGAATGCCGCGGCCGCGGTAAACGCGTGCACCAGTAACGGCGGTGCCCAGCCCCTTGATGCCTAGCTTCGTCGCCGGATGGGAGGCTTGCATATTGGGATATTCGACGACCGGCAGCTCTAAGCGGGTTCCTTCGGCGTCCCGATCGGCGCAGGCCTGCGGCGGCTCGCGCGGCTTCAGCCGATCGATGCAGTGCGCGCCTTCCATGAGCGGCCAGCCAAAATTGCCGGCACCACGCACGCGGTAGACCGCCTCCCAGAGCGTCTCAGCGACAGCCGTCACATAGAGGTCGCCACTGCCGTTGCTGTCGAAGGTAATGCGGAAAGGATTGCGCCAGCCCCAGGTCCACACCTCCGGACGGCCGCCGCCTTGCGCGAACGGGTTGTCGCGGGGGATGGCGTAGCCGGGAAAGCCTCGATCAACGTCGATGCGCAGAATCTTTCCAAAGAGCGAATGGCGATCCTGCGCGAGATGGTCCCAGGACAACGCGTGTGCCGGCACCTCGAACGCTTCCCAGATCACCTTCGGGCCGAAGCCGTGCGAGGCGCCGCTATCGCCGAAGCCGATGTAGAGAAAGCCATCCGGACCGAAGGCGAGGCCGCCACCGTTGTGCTTGCGGCTTGGCCAATCGAGTTCGAGGAGAACTCGCTCGGAGCGGAGATCGGCCGCCGGTGTCTTGCCAAGCGTGGCGGTGAGCTCAGAGACGCGCCGCGTGTGATTCCAGCTCGCAGGCGCGCCTTGGCGCAACGGTGCTGAGTATGTGACCAGAACGCGTCCGTTACGGGCGAACGCCGGATGGAGCGCGAGCCCGAGGAGCCCACGCTCCTCGAAGCCCTGGTCGAGGGCGACGAGCCTGCTGCGCAGATCGAGGAAGAACCCGGGCGCGAGCTCACCGCCTTTGCCGAGGATGCGCACTAGACCATCCTGTTGGACAATGAGCTTACGCCCGCTGCTGTCGGGCAGCTCCACCAGCTGGATCGGGGCCGTCAGCCCCTGTGCAATCAGCTCGACCCCGAGGCTTGGGGTCTGGCCTCGCGCTGCAGCTGTGCAGAGTGCCGCAAGCGCCACGGCCACGATCATAACTCCTCGTGCAAACATGCTGGTCTCTCTGTTCCAACTCCGGCAAGCCTAGAATTAGGCCAATGGGCCCGGCAACGCAATTTAGCGCGATTTGAAGCTTTGTCAGCAGTCCGCGGCGGGGCCTCCAGCAAACGCCCCCCCGACGTTCGGCGAGCCATGTTTTGCCGGGTCCGTTATTCGAGGTATCGCGCAGCCTATGAAACGATCGGCTCCGGCGGCCGATATGCAGCCATCTGGCCGATCGACGCTTGCTATTCCGGCTTTCGGCAGACAAGTTCATTGCCAGGGTGAAACTCGGCCACAATAGGAAACTAGCTCATGGCCCCGGTCCCGCAACTCTTCAAGCTGCATGTCCCAGACTCGGATCTTGACGATCTAAAGGCTCGCCTAGCCAGGACGCGCCTGCCGGACCAGGCGCCGGACGCACCTTGGGCTTATGGAACGGACGTGACTTACCTGCGATCCCTCATCGACTATTGGCGCACCGGATTCGACTGGCGCGTTCACGAAGCCCGTCTCAACGCTTTCCCTCAGTACAAAGTCGCCCTGCACGGGATTGATCTGCATTATTTACACGTAGCCGGTAAAGGCCCCGATCCCAAGCCGCTCCTGCTCATGCATGGCTGGCCTGGATCGATTTTCGAATTCCTCGAGTTCATTCCGCGATTGACCGACCCGGTAAGGTTTGGAGGCGACGCACGCGACGCGTTTACGGTGATCGCGCCGTCGCTGCCCGGCTATGGTTTGTCATTCCGCCCGAACCAGAAGCGCCTCGGCATCGCCGCGATGGCGGACTGTTTCACCGACCTGATGGTGAATGTCCTCGGTCACGGCAAGTTCGCGGCCCAGGGCGGCGACTGGGGCGGTCATCTGTGTGCCGCACTTGGGGTGCGCCATCCGACCCGGCTCGCTGGCATCCATGTCAACATGCTTTCGCTCCGCCCTGATCAGCCGCTACCAGCAAATCCGACACTCGAAGAGAAGCGTTACGGCGAGGAAATGCAGGTCTGGCTGAAGGAGGAAAGCGGCTACAGTGCCATCCAGGGCACGCGTCCGCAGACGCTGGCGTTCGCCTTGACGGATTCGCCAGCTGGCCTTGCCGCCTGGATCGCCGAGAAGTTCCACGTCTGGACGGATCACGACGGCGATCACGAAGCCGCCGTCAACCGCGACCGCATGCTCGCCAACATCGCGCTCTATTGGTTCACCGGTGCCA
>JANOOW010000063.1:0-7358 GCA_031421555.1 Hyphomicrobiaceae bacterium
GGCTGCTGCGGCACTGCGATGGTCGTAGGCCAACCGCCGCGTCTCGAACTGCAAGCCGTGAGACGTTGAGGAAATCAGGCCGTACCACACGTCTGCCGTTCCATCGTTGGCTGGCATGCCGATGACCCCTGGGTTGAACCACACACCGTGCGCCGTGGTGGCGACGAACGGCAACCCGGCATGACCCGCGACCACGACATCGGCGCCAGCAGCTTCGTGCTCGGCTGCCAGCTCGCCGGTTTCGGACGCAAAGACGAACTTGTTCGTCTGCGCGACGCCGCCGTGAACGACAAGAAAACTGGTGCCCCCGTATGTGAAGCGGAGTGTGTCCGGCAACGCGCGCATCCAGTCGCGGCTCGCATCGGAGATGCGGGCATTGGCGTACGGATACCAGCCTTTCGCCAGAAGATCGCAAGCGCTGCCTTCTTCGAACCCGCAACCGCAATCGGCGCCACCGGCCGCCAGTTGCTGCTCGCAGTTGCCGGCGATGACGCGGATCCCCCAGTCGCGGATCAAGCCGGTTGTCGCCTCGGGATCGGCGCAGTAGGCAACGACATCGCCGGTGCAAATGACGCGGTCCGGCGTGATGCCCAGACGCTGCGCTTCGGCTTGCATCGCGCGCGTTGCCTCGAGGTTCGAGTACGGTCCGCCGAACACCAACAGAGTTTCGTTGCCGGAAAATTCAAAGAGGCGCTGGGTCATCATGCGTCCCGCCTAGCGACTTAAGCTGCGTGTGCCAACTCACAGCCTAGTGATCTTTACTTTCCCACCGGCAGTTCCCACACGGCGAACAGCTGCTTGATCAGTTTCTCGCTGCGTGTCTCGATCGTTTTCGACGTCCACTTCGCATGCGAGATGGCCTCGATCGATAGTGCGAACCCCGACACCTGCAGGATCTCCCGTTTGACCGGCCAGTCATTAGTGTCGGCCTTGCGATTTTGCGTTCCCGTCAGTAGCGCGAGATTGCCCAGCCGGTCGGCGAAGGCATCCACGATCGCTACGGTGGCGAAATCAACGGCCCATTTGCGCGAGGGCGGCGGGTTGCGCGGCAAAACATGTTCGATGGACACCTTCACACCGTCGATCGGCCCGGGATCATGACCGATTTGAAAGCACAGCCGGCGCAGCACCCTGTTGCACATGTGCTTGTAGTAGAACGTACGGCTACGGAGAATTTTCAGCGCGGCATCGACTGTCGCCGGTGAGATCGACAGCTCGGGCCAGCCGGCGATCGCCGTCTCACGGCGTACGGCCGCGGTCAGCCGCATGAACCGGTTTTCCTGTTCGTTGGGATCGGTGCCGGCGAGACGCAACATCCAGGCAAGCCGGTCGAGCCGGGCAAAGAACTGCTCGGTTTCGGGATGCTGGTCGCCTTTCGTGGTGAGCCAAACCAGTGCCGGCGAAACCCAATGGCGATGATCGAGCCAGCTGAGCACTTCGAGGTGTCGCCCAATGGCGCCAGCGAGCAGCCCCGTCCCCACCTGCCGGGCATCGATCCGGCGCAACGCGTCGACGTTGGGCTGCACGACATTCGTCATGAAGGCGAAGCCGTGCCGGTCGAGGGAATACAGCTGCTGGAGATCGGCTTCGACCGGCTTGGTCGATCGTTTGTCGAGCTTGGCCGTGCGCAAATGTGACATCAACTCGGTCATCCGCGCAGTGCCGATCTGCGCCTGGGCAATCTCCCAAATTCTCCCCGCCGGTTCTTGCTCCACCGGTGGCATCGCATAAATCAAAGCGATCTTTGCCAGCTCGCTATTGTCGTGCGGCAGCCGTGTCGATTGCTCGATGCCGAGCATCGACCATGCCTCATCCTCATCGTCGACGTTGACGACGATGAGGTGGCAACCCGTCAGCAGGAACTCCGCCAACTGCGATCGCCGTACGGCGGAGAAGTCTTCCGCCAACAGTAGCGATTGGAGCTTGTCGCGATTGGCGATCAGATTGCGCTCGGTCTGGGTCAAGCTTGCAAGATTGCCCGGTTGTTTACGCAGCGTGGCGCCCGGCGTTTGCACGTAGTACTCGAAGAACTCCGATATCTGCGGCTGCGCTTGCAGGCGCCAATGCGCAGCAGCATTCCCGGCGCCCGTTTCCGTTTCCGGCGCTGCCGGGGCCTCGATCTGCAGCAAAGCATTCAACCGGCCTGGCACGCCGCGACGCTCTTCCTCGGGTAAGGCTTCATCGGTTGCGGCGGCATCGCGCAATATCGCAAACAGCATGGTCAATGTTATCGCGCGCTGATGGCCATCGATGATCGCCAACGACTTGGACGAACGGGGACCCGCGACATGAACGTGGCCCAAGCTGTATCGTGGCTTGGGGCTGTCCATGGCAGCTACGATATCGCAGAAGAAGCGCGATACATTGTCCTCGCGCCAGGCGTATGCACGTTGAAACCACGGCAGATGAAACGCGCACGTCTGCCCGAAAAACGTCTCGACAGTCCAAACCGATACGCGGACAAAGTCATCCATTCAGACAAAACTCCGGCCTACAAAAGAACGACGCGCCGGGTGCGCGAAATCCGGTAAATACAAAAGTTTAATCTGAGCCCTGATGGTCGATACAAGTTCACCGCCATCAACTTCCCATGAACGATATCTGAAAACGGCATCATTGAAAGACCGTCTTTAGCATCTGCGGTCGAAGCAGCGGAAGTGACCGAAGGCAACAGTTCGTGACATACAATGTTCACGCAGCGATAATTAAACGCGCGTCGTTCGGACCCGCGATAGTCAAGCGGCAAGGGCGATTTTCGATGACATTGGAGAACGGCCGATGAGCGATTTGAGCGCTACACATTTGATATACAAAATACTCATTGGATCGCAGTGGAAGCTTGCAGTCGCCAGCGGGCACTTCGCAGGCTCGGCCGACGATGAGCGTGACGGCTTCATCCATTTATCGACCGGCTCGCAATTGGCGGAGACGGCGCGCCGCTACTTTTCCAATCAACCCGATTTGATCTTGGCGGCTTTCGATGCGGAGAGTTTGGGCGACGCACTGCGCTGGGAGCCATCACGCGGCGGCGCGCTTTTCCCGCATCTTTATGCGCCGCTGCCAACTGGAAAAGCGCTATGGGTGGTCCCGCTGCCGTTCGATGATGGCGGTGTTCCGGTCCTGCCCGCGGGGATTGCTTGATGCTGACGACGATGTTTCACCTGGCGCGGCCGATGCTGTTCGCGCTCGCGCCCGAGCAAGCACATGAAGTGACGCTGAAGGCGCTGGAGGCCGGTGTCTATCCGCGCGACAATACGGCCTCCGATCCACGCCTCGCCGTGCGGCTGGCCGGTCTCGCGTTCCCCCATCCGGTCGGCATAGCGGCCGGCTACGACAAGGATGCGCGAGTGCCCGATGCAGTGCTCGGCCTCGGCTGCGGCTTTGCCGAAATCGGTACCGTGACGCCACACGCGCAGGCAGGCAACCCGACGCCACGCGTATTCCGGCTGGTGGAGCAGAACGGACTGATCAACCGGCTCGGCTTCAACAACGGTGGACATCAGGCCGCGCTCGGTCGCCTGCGGGCCCGGGCCAAGCGGGGTATCGTCGGTGTCAACATCGGCGCCAACAAGGACAGCGCCGATCGCACCGCCGACTATGTTGCCGGCCTCGAAACCTTCTGGGATGCCGCCAGCTACTTCATGGTCAACATCTCGTCGCCGAACACGCCGGGGTTGCGCGACCTGCAGGCGCCGGCAGCACTAGACGAGTTGCTCGGACGCGTGATGGCATCGCGCGAGCAGAAGATCGCGGGCGGTTCGCCGTCGCGTCCGGTGTTCGTCAAGATCGCACCCGATGTCGCCGAAGATGATCTGCCCGCGATCGTCGCGCGGCTGGAGGCCAACGGCGTCGATGCCATCGCGGTGTCGAATACCACGCTGGCGCGGCCTGGCTTGCCGCAGGTTGCTGCCGCCAAGGAAGCCGGCGGTTTATCCGGCCGGCCGTTGTTTCACCGGTCGACCGTTATGCTCGCGCGCGTCCACCAGTTGACCGGCGGACGTATCCCGCTGATCGGCATTGGCGGCATCGACAGTCCTGGCAGCGCGTTCGCCAAGATCGAAGCGGGTGCCAGTTTGCTCCAGCTCTACACCGGGTTGATCTACGAGGGACCCGGGTTGATCCCCGCTATCAAGCAGCATCTTGCCGATCAAGTGCGCCTGACCGGCGCGAACTCGATCGCGAGCCTGACCGGAAGCAAAGCTTCGGCATGGGCCGCCAAGCCGCTTGAAGGGTAATCTCAGCTTTTCGGCGCGGCAGCGGCCCGCCGGCGCATGGCGGCCAGATGCAACGTCACGGCGGCCGCGTTCGAGACGTTCAAGCTCGCCAGCTGACCGGTGCCGGAAATACGGGCGAGTACGTCGCAGTGCTCTTGCGTCAGTTGGCGCAGGCCGCGGCCTTCCGATCCCAACACCAGCGCGATGCGGCCAGAGAACGGCTCGGCTTCAACCGTGCGATCGCCGGTGCCATCGAGACCCACGCGGTGGTAGGCAAGTTTGCCCAACTCGGCCATGGCGCGCGCGAGGTTAGGCACCAGCACGACCGGTACGTGTTCGAGCGCTCCGGATGCCGACTTGGCCAGCGCGCCCCCGAGCGGTGGACTATGCCGTCGGGTCATGATGACGCCTTGCGCGCCGAACACCGCAGCCGATCGCAAAATCGCGCCGACATTATGCGGGTCGGTAACCTGGTCGAGAATGATCAGCGGGCCGGCGCTGTCGGGTAGGTCGGCTAATTCTTCCAGCGTCGGCTCGGGTAAGGCTTCGACTTCGAGCAGGATACCCTGGTGCACGGTGTCGGTGCCTAGCCGGCGGTCGAGATCGCGCGGCATCACGCGGGTGAGCTTGATGCCCGCACCTTCGTTGCGCGCGGCAATCGCGTCTTTCAAGCGGTTCTCGCCGTTGTCGGTGACGAAAGCCTGGATGATGTTGCGCTTGGGGTTGCGCAAGGCGGCGTCAGCTGCATGCACGCCGAATATCAGCGTTGGACCATCTTCGGCAGCACCGGAGCGCTCGTAGCGGTTGGCGCCGCCGTCGCGGTCGGCTGATTTTTCCCGCGCTCCGTCGCCATCGGAGCGTCCGCCCCAGGCACGAGGCCGGTCGCTGTTTCGTTGAGTGCCGTAGGGGCGCTTGGACATGTGAAAAGCCATCGTTCAAGCCGCGAGATTGCGGGCGTTACCCCGTGCCTTAGACCCTTTAGGCGGCAGTGCGGTATAGTTTTTTCGCGAAGTGCCGTTGTCGCTAGGCAGTGGCGCCCCTCAAGCGGCTGATTAACAATTGACAGGCAAGGCCTGCTTCACCGATAAGGCGTTCGGCCGGTGACGCTTATCCAAGCGTGTGCTGCGCTGCCCGTTGCATGAAACGGCGATGGACAGGTGCCCGAGCGGTTAAAGGGGACGGACTGTAAATCCGTTGGCTTTGCCTACGTTGGTTCAAATCCAACCCTGTCCACCATTTCTTTCCTGATCATGATCCCAAGTCATCATCTTGACCGGTGACGGCGTCTAGTGCACTTTTTTGACCAATCCGCGCGTAGGGGCAATTTTGCTCTGTTCACTGTGGGAGGTCCTCGTGAGTTTTGCGCTCCGTTTTGCAGGCTTTATTCTGGTCTCTGTGATCACCGCCGGTTCAATCTCGGCCGCCCAGAAAATCGACAATAGCTCCCTTGCCCCGCCAGCATTTCGAAAACACGTGGCGACGTACGGTATCGTCTATCTGCTACCCAAGGACGTGACCGGCATTCTGGATGCCAAGATCACGGCGCCGCTCAAAGAGCAACTCGTCAAGAACGGTCTTGTTACCGAAACCAAGGTCTCGAACATTCCGCACGTGACGGTGATGCACCTGCACAGTGCAGATCGCAGCACCCCTGCAAAGATGCTGAAGGCGATGCCGAAGCTGCCGGGTCCGCTCAGCGTCACACTCAAGACGTTCTACACGACCGAGGCCGCCAAGGGCGCTGGCCACCCTTGGTGGTTCGATCTCGGCATCGTCAAGACCGGTGACGGTTTCGAAAACATGATGGCATTCAACACCCGCGCGACAGCCGCGCTCACGCCATTGCGCGACGGTCCGTTGCCGCGCGTTACCGGTCCCGTCTACGCGGTAATGAGTGAGGCGGGGAGGGAGCTGGTGAAAACCGTCGGCGTCAGTGGCGTGAACGTGATGAAAGACGGCAAGGAGGTGCGCGCGCACAACCCCCACAATACGCTTGTCTACAGCATGGCCAAGTTCGCCCCGCCGGTGCAGGCTGCGTTCAATCAGGTTGCCGAGGACTTTAACACGGTCCTACCTGACGGCATCGCTACGACATTCAAGGACGTGTCCATCGTCGAGATCGGTTTCGCCGGCAATGTGCTGCGTGAGATCTATCGTATCGATCTGGCAAGCGGCGCCGTAACCGATATCAAATCAGGCAAGGCTCTCGCTTCGATCGGCAAATGACATAGTGTTGTAAGTAAATAATGGAGAATCTGCTCATGCTGTCATCGACGCGGCGCCGGTTTTTGTCCGGGACAGGGTCTGTCCTCGCACTGACGGCGGCCAGCCTTCATGGCCGGCCGGTCTCGGCGGCAATGGGCCCGAACGACAAGTTCGATCTCGTGGTCAAGGGCGGCGAAGTGTTGGATCCCAGCCAGAACTTGCGCGCCAAGCGGGACATCGGCATCAGGTACGGTATCGTCGAGGCGCTGGAGGCGGATATCCCAGCCGACAAGGCACTGCGCGTTCTCGACGCCAAGGGCAAGCTGGTCACGCCTGGACTGATCGATCTGCATTCGCACGTTTATCCCTACGGCTCGGCAATCGGTATTCCAGCCGATGAGCTGATCTCATTCCAAGGGACCACCACAGCCGTCTCGGCGGGCGATGCCGGCGCCAACAACTTCGCAGCGTTTCGCCGTCACATCGTCGCGCAATCACGCACGCGTCTTTACGCCTATATCCACATCGCGAACTTCGGGCTCGCGGCGTTCCCCGTGCCGGAACTCTACAACATCGATTTCGCCCAGGTGGATGCAGCCGCGAAAGCAGTGGCGGAAAACGCCGACATCGTGCTCGGCATCAAGGTGCGCATGTCCGAGAATGTGATCGCCAAGCACGGCACGGAGCCGCTGAAGCGCGCGATCCAAGCATGCGAGAAGGCCGGCGGCGGGGCCAAGCTGATGGTGCATATCGGCGGCGTCGAGACCCCGAAACTGATGTCGGAGATCCTCGACCTGCTGCGGCCGGGCGATGCGTTGACGCACGCCTACTCAGGTGCGCCAAACCTCTCGAACGTGTTCACCAACATCGTGCAGGACGGCAAGCTGATCCCGGCGGCGCTCGCAGCCAAACTACGCGGCGTGATCTTCGACGTCGGGC
>JANOOW010000064.1:0-1811 GCA_031421555.1 Hyphomicrobiaceae bacterium
ACTTCTCACCGAACCATACGAACAAAGCCTACATGGAAAAGTCGAGTTTCGGGCGATTGCAGGCGCACGGCGCGCTGATGGTCGGCTACATGTCGACCGCATCGACGCTGGTGATCGCTCACACTCGCGCCGGCGCGGACGAGACGCCGGTGTCTCTTGGCTACGATCGCATTCGTTTTCTCGCACCGGTGTTTTTTGGTGATACGATTACGGTCGACTATCGCATCAGCGCGGTCGACACCGCGACACGGCGCTCGACCGGCGCCATCGAGATCAAGAATCAGGATGGCGTTCTCGTCGCCGTCGGCACGCATATCCTGAAGTGGGTGAAAAACAAATGAGCAGGGCGCCGTCATGATGATTGGTTGGTGTGGACCGTTGTCCGAAGCAAGCCTCATCACGAAGTCCGGCTACGACTACATCGAACTACCGTTGGCGTCGCAAGGGTTGGACCTCCAGGGCGAGGAATGGAAAAGTAACCTTGCATCGGCGCTCGCTTCGCCATTGCCGGTGCGCGCCTTCAACTACTTCTTTCCGCGTGACATGCGGATCGCCGGACCGGAACTCGATTGTGCACGGCTCGATGCGTATCTCGCGCGGGCCGCCGAATTCATGGGTGAGCTAAATTCAAAGGTCGCGGTCATGGGCAGCGCTTGGGCACGTAATGTGCCGGACGGGTTCGACCGCTCCCGCGCTGAGGACCAAATTCTGAGCGCCCTCGATCGTTGCGCCGACAGGCTCAAAGGAACTGGCGTGACGCTGGTAATCGAACCGTTGTACCGGAAAGAATCCAACATCATCAATAGCGTTGCGGAAGGCGTGTCATTTGCCCGGCGCGTCAACAGGCCCGAGATCAAAGTGCTGGCAGACTTCTTCCATATGGACGAAGAGAGTGAGCCGCTAGAAACACTGCGCGAGCATCGCGACTGGGTAGCACACATCCACTTGGCCGATACCGGTCGCCGGAACCCCGGCTCCGGCTCATACCCCTACGATCGTTTCTTCGGGCTGCTGAAGGAAATCGACTATCAGGGGATGATGTCGGCCGAATGCAGCATCTGTGCAGCGGAGGATTTGCGCTCCAGTCTTGAATTCCTCCGGCGGCACTGGCCAAACTGATTTAACGCCTTCGGAAGGAGCACGAAATGAAGACAAGCCTTGATGGTCAGGTGGCAATTGTAACCGGAGCCGCACGCGGCATTGGACTGGGCATTGCCAAATTGATGGCTGATCGCGGCGCCAAAGTTATCATCTGGGATCGCGATCTAGCTCCACTCGAAGCGGAAACCGATTTCAAACCGGCGATGGCGGAAGCCGTCGATGTGGCGAGCTACGCTTCAGTCGAGCGCGCGTTCAAGGCAGCGGTCGTGAGGTTCGGCCAAGTCCACATCCTCGTGAATAATGCCGGCATCAACGGCCCGATCAAACCTTCATGGGAATACCCGTTGGAAGAGTGGGATCGCGTCATCGCCATCAACATGACAGCCGTCTTCTATTCCAGCCGCATCGCCGCCGAACATATGCGCGCAAATCGCTACGGACGCATCGTGACGATCGCGTCCATCGCCGGCAAGGAAGGCGTGCCCAACATATCGGCCTATTCGGCCGCCAAAGCCGGTGTGATCGGCCTCGCGAAATCCATGGCGAAAGAGCTTTGCGATGCCGGTGTGACAGTAAATTGTATCGCGCCCGCAATGACCGAAACCGCTATGCTCGATACGATGACAGATGAGCATATCCGCAATATGAAGGCGAAGATTCCCATGGGTCGCCTCGTGCAGATCGACGAAGTCGCCGAGCTGGCGGCCTGG
>JANOOW010000065.1:0-25190 GCA_031421555.1 Hyphomicrobiaceae bacterium
CTCACCTTCAAACTTTGGTAGCTGCGCCGTTCCGTACATTGACTGATCTTTCACCATCAGCGGCGGGCTGACTTCTAGATACCCGAAATCGTTCGTATGAACATCGAGCATGAACTGGGCGAGCGCACGCTCCAACCGCGCCAACGGACCCTTGAGATACACGAACCGCGCACCCGATACCTTGGCGGCGCTCTCGAAATCCATCAGCCCGAGCGCTTCGCCGATCTCGAAGTGCTGCTTCGGCTTAAACTTCATCGGCAGCGGACTGCCGACCCGGCGCACCTCGACGTTTTCCGTCTCGTCCTTGCCGCGCGGAACATCATCGCGCGGCAAATTGGGGATGACTTCGAGCATCGCCTGGATCTTGGCGTTGAACTCGCGCTCGGCCTCCTCGCCCTTGGCGAGCGTGTCTTTCAAGGCTGCAACCTCGGCCATCAACTTGGCGGCTGTCGCCTCGTCTTTGGCAGCCTTGGCCTTGCCGATCTCCTTCGAGGCAGCGTTCCGGCGCGCCTGAGCCTCCTGCAATGAGGTCAGCTGCGCGCGCCGCTGCTCGTCCAGCGCGATGATCCCGGCCGACAACGGCTCCAGCCCACGCGCCTGCATTCCGGCGTCAAAAGCTGCCGGGTTCTCGCGGATCCATTTGATGTCGAACACGGGGGCTGCTTCCTTCGGTGGCAAATCGTTATGCCGACCTATAAGCGCGCACGTTCCCGCGGTCCAGTTCTAGGCATATGGAGGACTTCCCACCTCAGCCCTTCGGCGCAACCGACAGGCCGACGACCTTGTGCTTCTCGATGAGCCCAGCGACGAAGCCCGACGCCTTCACCTCTTCGACGAAATCGCGCAGAAAAGCCGCCCCCGCGGTGTTCTTGCGCGACGTACCGACGGCCTGCTGCACGGCGGTAAACTGGCCATCGAGGATGCGCGATCCGGCGATCTTGGTCACATCGGAAAGCAAGCGCGGCTTCAGACCCGCCAGCGCGTGGAGGCCACCCTTGGCGAACAACTCGTACGAACTATCGATGCTATCCGTGCGCACCAACTCAGCATGCTTGATGTGACGGTCGAGCCAGAGACCGTAAGCGCTGCGTCCCATGACGGCGATGCGGTTACCCGCTACGTCGACATCGGCGATCGATTGCATCTTGGACCCGGCAGGCACGAGGTAGGTCGCCTGGATCTCGACGTAGGCCGGCGAAAACGCGATTTTGTGCGCCCGCTCAGGCTCGGCGCCGATGTTGGCGATGTCCCAAGCGCCGGTCTCGGCAGCGTCGGCCAATTCACCGGGCGACTTGAAAGGTACGAGCTTCAATGGCACGCCAAGGCGGCGCGCGATTTCGGCGGCCATGTCTGGCGAAACGCCTGCCGGATCGCCGTTCGCTGTTTTTCCCGTGACGAGAAGAAAATTCGACATGTTGATGCCGGCGTGCAGCGTTCCGCTGGGGGCGAGTTCGGATATGACGGTGGACGGCGGCATGCGGGCGTTCTCCTGAGGCGGCAAGCAGAATGTGCGGCAATTACCTGCGATTACGCAAGCCGTCTCGTGTTGACTAGCGATTTGATTGCAGGACAGCTGTGCTCATGCCAAGCGCGCTTGCTGCGAACGAGAAAAGGACATGAAAAAACCGGTCCAGCGGAGCCGGACCGGTTTCAGTTTTAGTGAGAAGAGCATCCCCGCGCTCAACCCACTTCCCTGTCATCGCGCTGCAAACCAACGGGCTCCCCCCGGACACCCATGATCGCGCTGCATCTACAAACTGCCAGAGCTGGGACGCGGCTTCAACCCGTTACGGCCCTCAACGGCACTTATCACTTGGTATCGGTGCAGCGCCGCCACACGGTGGTTTCTGGATCAGCACTTATCCAAACCGATGTTTATACGGCTGATGTCGAAGCCTGTCGGCGTGATGCTGATCGACTGCTTGCAGCTGGTCGTCGTGACCGCCATCGCGGCGGTAAATGCGGGACCTTGGATCGACACGTTGAATCCGTTCACGGTAAAGCGGCCAGCCACCGAACCGACGGCTGCGTAGGTCTTTTCCTCCCACTGTCCCGTCAGCTGACCGTTGGCATTATCGAGCTTGGCGGTGGCGTCGATCTTGTAGCTCGATGAGGCGCAGCGCAGGTTCTGCTTCATTTGTGCGCCAGCATTCTCGACGAAATAGGTCGCGACGCACTTTACCTGCTCGGTCGCGCCGCTGTTCATCGTCACCGAGCCCCAGCCGGACCAGCGGCCGACGAGATCGTTCAACGGGGCGGCCGCACCGGGAACAGCGAGCGCCAGGAAATTAGCGGCAAATACCGCCGTAACTTTCCATAATTTACAGTGCATGTTCCGCTCTCCACCCGTATCCACCACACGGTGATAACGCATTTCCAGGAAACATTATGTTGTCTGAACGCAACTGCGTACCCCATCTAAACCACTACGGGACGGCAAGTCACACAGGAGGTCAAGTCCGGATCGGCAACGGGTCCGCTGAAAAGAACATCAGGCTGGCGGTGGTTGCCGTTTGACTGCGTAAAGGTGATCGACCGGTCCGTTGCCCTTCCCGATGCCGAGGCGGGCGCCGGCCTTCAACGCGTGCCAGACGTAGGTCTTGCCGCGTGTGACTGCATCTTCGAGCGTTGCGCCTCCCGCCAGGAGCCCAGTGATCGCGGCCGCCAACGTACAACCGGTACCATGCGTTGCTCGCGTGGCGAGGCGCGGGCGCACAAGACGAACGATCGAACCGCCGGGCCCGGCCAGCAAATCGAGCGCTTCAGGCCCTTTCCCGTGGCCACCTTTGATCAAGACGGCACCACAGCCCAGGTCGAGGAGCGCGCGCGCCTGATCTGCCATCTCGGCTTCGGTCGTGGCTTCGGAGGTTCCAAGAAGCCGCGCGGCTTCCGGCAGATTGGGCGTAACGAGAAGCGCGCGTGGGAACAGGCGGCGCCGCAGTGTATCGATGGCTGCCGGATCGAGAAGTGAGTCGCCGCTTGTCGCGACCATCACCGGATCGAGAACGAGCGGGATGGACGGCGATGCCTCGAGCCGCGCCGCCACCGCTTCGACGATGGCGGCGTTGGCTAGCATGCCCGTCTTGATGGCAGTAACATCTAGGTCGGCGAGTACGGAATCGATCTGGGCCACGACGAACGCAGCCGGCACCGCATGCACGGCGTGCACACCCTGCGTGTTTTGAGCGGTTAGCGCAGTCAACACCGATGCGCCGTAGATACCGAACGCCGAGAACGTCTTCAGGTCGGCCTGGATGCCGGCACCACCGGAAGAATCCGATCCAGCGATCGTCAGCGCAATTGGGGATCCAGCTGTCATGGCTTCGGCAGCGTTTGCCGCATGATGTCACCTTGCAGCGACTTGGAGGTAAACATTTCTTCCACAGCAGCGAGGCTCGGGAAGGTCTCCAGCATCCATTGCGCCAGCGCCGAAATACTGAACCAAGGGAAGATGTTCAAGATCGCGATGCCGGTCAGCACTAGAACCAGGCCCATCACCTTCTCGACGATGCCGAGATGGCGCTTGAAGCGCTGCATGAACGACAGGAAGGGACGTATCGCCACGGCAGCCAGGATGAATGGGATGCCGAGGCCGAGTGAATAGGCGGCGAGCAACCTAGCCCCCGCGCCGGCACTCCCCTCGTTCGCGGCTACCGCGAGCACCGTTGCTAGCACCGGGCCGACGCAGGGCGTCCACCCGAAGGCAAAGGCCAAGCCGATGATATAGGCGCCAATCAAGCTCACACCCTGCATATCGGCGTGGAAGCGCGCCTCCTGATACAAGAACGGGATTCTCAACAGTCCGAGGAAATGCAAGCCGAACAGGATGATGACAATGCCGGCCGCGATCGACAGTTGGTTTTTGTAGACCGCGATCAAGCCGCCGAACAGTGATGCGCCAGCACCGAGACTCACGAAAACCGTTGAAAAGCCCGCGACGAACAACAGCGAGCCGAGCACGATACGCCGGTACACGCGCGGATCGAGACCGCCGGCGACCGTCCCTTGACTGATGGTCGTGCCGCCAAGGTAACCTAAGTACGGCGGCACCAACGGTAGCACGCAAGGCGACAGGAAGCTCGCGAGCCCAGCCAGCACGACACCAAGGTACACATTGAAGTCGGCGAGCATTCTTTCGTCTCCGATGCAGCTACCGGCTGCCGATCGCAGCCAGCGCCGCGGGAATTTCGCTCAGGTGCGAGACGATGGCATCTGCCCCAAGCTCCCTCACGGGCGTGTGCGTATAACCAAAATCGACCAGGATCACCGGCACACCGGCGGCTCTTGCCACACCGTAGTCTGCGGGACTGTCGCCGATCATCACGGTTTCGCGAGGTGATACGCCCAACTCGACCATGTTGTGACGCAGCATCGCGGCATCGGGCTTCTTGGCCAAGCGCGGTGAGGCACCAACCACAGACTTGAAATGATGATCGATACCGAGCGCTTTCAAGGCAACGGTCGCCACGTTCTCGGCTTTATTAGTGCAGATGCCGCACCCAATACCGTTGGCATTCAGTCCACCGAGCAAGTCCTGCGCGCCGGGGAACAGGCCTCGGCCGGCAGCCGACACGTCGATGTAGGCCGCCATGAACGTCTTCAGGATCTCAGCACGCATATCGGGGTCGGCTTCTAGGCTGGCCGCAAGCAGGGCCTTGTCGATGGCAGCCATGGCGCCGCCACCGATCAGCTTGATGACGTCGACGGAGGCAAACGGCATCGCCCCATGCGGCTTCAATGCCGTATTCAGAGCGAGCGCGATATCGGGAGCGCTATCGACCAGCGTGCCATCAAGATCGAACACCGCGGCGCGCGGCCAAATTGCTGTCATCGATCAAGCCTTCGTCAGTGCTGCAATGCCGGGCAGTTCCCGTCCCTCGAGCCATTCGAGGAACGCACCACCGGCGGTCGAAACATAGGTAAAGTCATCTGTTACGCCAGCCATGTTGAGCGCGGCGACCGTATCGCCACCGCCGGCAACGGATACCAGCGTGCCGGCCTTGGTCATGGTCGCGGCAGCCTTGGCCAGGGCAAAAGTGCCCGCGCCGAACGGCTCGATCTCGAACGCGCCGAGCGGTCCGTTCCACAGGAGCGTGTGACAGTGCGAAAGGACGTTCGTCAGATGGGCGACCGACTTCGGCCCGACATCGAGGATCATGGCATCGGCCGGGCATGCCGCGATGCCGACGACTGACGATGCCGCCCCAGCTTTGAACTCGCGCGCGATCACGGCATCTACCGGCAGCACGATTTCCGCGCCACGCGCCTTTGCAGCAGCGATGATATCCAATGCGGTGTTGGCGAAATCCGGTTCGCACAGCGACTTGCCGACCGCGATCCCCTGCGCATGCAGGAAGGTATTGGCCATGCCGCCGCCGATGATCAGCTTGTCGACCTTGGCCAGCAGGTTTTCCAGAACCGGGATCTTGGTCGACACCTTGGCGCCACCGACCACTGCGACCGTCGGGCGCTGCGGCTTGTCGAGCGCCGCCCGCAGTGCGTTGATTTCCTCCATCAGCAAGGGCCCAGCATACGACGGCAGGAAGTGCGTGATGCCCTCGGTCGATGCGTGCGCGCGATGAGCCGTCGAAAACGCGTCGCCAACGAACATGTCGCCCAGCGCGGCCAATTCCTTGGCGAAGGCCGGATCGTTCTTCTCCTCGCCTTTGTGAAAGCGCAGGTTTTCCAACACCGCGACGCTACCGGGCTGCAACGCATAGACGGCCTTCACCGCCGCTTCGCCGATGCAGTCGGATGCGAATGCGATGGGTTGCCCCAGCAGCCGGCCAAGCTCGGTCGCGATCGGCGCAAGACTGAGAGAGGGATCGACACCCTTCGGCCGCCCGAAGTGCGACAGCACGATCACCTTGGCGCCGCGCTTGGCCAGTGCTTTGAGGCCAGGAACGAGGCGCTCGAGCCGCGTCGCATCCGTCACCCTGCCGCCGTCGACGGGCACGTTCAGATCGCAACGGACGAGCACACGTTTGCCCTGCACATCGACGCCGTCGGTTGTCTTCAGTTTGTCGAGATCCATCAGTGCGCCCATTCAGAATCGTTGCCTGATCAACAGGCACCACGCGGGATAGCCCGGCCACGCCACCTCACGCAAGTCCGCCACTGCCGCAGCCTGCCGAACGGCAACGCTGAATCAACTCCAGAAATTGTCATCATCGAGACTGGGATCGACGCTAGTCAAGAAGCAATTCCAACTGGAGCGCTTGGATAAATGGGTCCCCGGAACGATGCCCCGGTAAGAACCGAGGCTTGCCCGAGGATGACACCCTTTTGCTGGATAGAGCGCGGCACCAAACTCCTTAACCTGTCATCCTCGGGGTCGGGATCGGCACTAGCCGAGACCGGATCCCGGGGACCCATCGGGCGGCAATTTCCAGTCTTTGGGAATGGTCGAAACACCGGGTAATGCTGGAAAAAGATCAGTCCAATGCGGGTTCAGGCGCTCGATAAGATTAATCTTCCAGGCACGATAGTAGCTCTTCAATTGCGCTTCGCGCTCAATGGCCTCTTCGATGTCACCATATTCTTCAAACCAAACGAGGGAATGGATTTTGTAGCGCTTTGTGAAAGCCGAACCTAGCCCAGCGCGATGATCGGCCACTCGTTTAACGATACCATTCGTGACCCCGATGTAGAGCGTGCCGTGCGGTTTACTGGAGAGCATATAGACCCAGTATGTCGACATAGTCCCTCCGCCCAGCCGCCAGGGTAACTTTGCCCAATGGGTCCCCGGAACGATGCCTCGGTAAGCACCGAGGCATCGCCCGAGGATGACATTCGTTTCTGAATTTATTACGATTGTTGTCGAACCATTTCGGCCTTCACCCAAGGTTGTCATCCTCGGGGCCGGGATCGGCACTGGCCGAGACCGGAGCCCGGGGACCCATCGGGCGGCTATTTCCAGTCCTCTGAAATGGCTGGCACGAAAGATAAGCTGGATAACGATCAGTCCGAGTGCCAATTATGGATAGGATCGCCACTGCCGCAGCCTACTCCCCCTCACGCCTTCGTCTTCACGTAGCTGCCGGGGGCGTCTTCGATGGTGCCAAGCTTGGCGCCGGGCGTGCGGGCGGGGATCATGTCGCCGGATTTCGCGCTGAGCCACTGGATCCAATGCGGCCACCAGGAGCCGGGCGTCTCGGTGGCACCCTTCACCCACTCCGCAAACGTGCTCGCGCCGTATGGGTTGGTCCAATACTGATATTTGACCTTCTTCGGGTCGGGCGGATTGACGACGCCGGCGATATGGCCCGAACCAGCCATTACGTATTCGACCGGACCGCCGAACATCCGTGAACCAATGAACACCGATTCGGCTGGCGCGATGTGGTCCTCCTTGGCGGCAAGTTCATAGATCGGGATCGTGACCTTCTTCACGTCGAGCTTGGTATCGGCGAGCATCAACTCGCCCTTCGCGAGTTTATTCTCGTGATAGAACTCGCGCAGGTAGAAGTTGTGATTGGCCGCCGGCATGCGCGTCGAATCCTGGTTCCAGAACAGCAGGTCGAACGCCATCGGCTTGCGTCCCAGCATGTAGTTGTTGACCACGTACGGCCAGATCAGATCCTTCGGCCGCAGCATGTTGAAGACACTCGCCATATGACTGCCTTCGAGGTAGCCCTTCTCGGCCATCGTATCGGCGATCTTCTGCAACTGCTCCTCGTCGATGAAGAGCTTCAGATCGCCAGCCTTGGTGAAATCAATTTGGGTGGTGAGGAACGTTGCCGAGATATACGGATCGTGTCCGCGTGCCGCGAGATACGCCAAGGTCGACGCCAGCAGCGTTCCGCCGACACAATAGCCGACGATGTTGATCTTCTCCTGGCCCGTCTCGCGCACGACGGCATCAGTCGCCAACAACACGCCTTCCCGCATGTAGTCCTCAAACGTCTTGTCCTTCAAGCGCTCGTCCGGATTGACCCACGATACGACGAACACGGTGAAGCCCTGGCTGACCGCATAACGGATGAACGATTTCGGCTGCGTTAGGTCCAGGATGTAGAACTTGTTGATCCACGGCGGAATGATCAGCAGCGGCACGGCGTGCACGGTCTCGGTCGATGGAGCGTACTGGATCAGCTGCAGGATATCGTTCTGGTAGACGACCTTACCCGGCGAAACAGCGAGATCGCGGCCGACTTCGAACGCCGTCGTGTCGGTCTGGCTGATCTTGAGCACCGGGCCGGATTTGTCCAGGTCGGCTTGCAGTTGAGCCATGCCCTCGACGAGATTACGCCCGTTCGTCGCCATCGTCTCTCGCAACACTTCCGGATTGGTACCCGGGAAGTTGGTCGGCGAGAACGACGCTGCAATCTGGCGCATGAGAAAATCCGCTTTTGCGCGCGCCTTTTCGTCCAGGCCGGGGGTCTGGGCGAGCATTTGCTCAGCCCATTTGGTCGAGATGAGATAGGCCTGTTTCCAATAATCGAAATAGGGGTTGGCGGCCCACTCGGCATCTTTGAAACGATTGTCGCCGGACTCGGGCTTGGCCACGGCCGGCACCGTCTCGCCCATCAGGCGGCGCATCGTGCCATTCCACAGATCGAGATAGCCCTTGTAGAGTTCGCCTTGTGCCTCGGCGAGCTTGGCCGGATCGGACATCCATGCCTGACTGAGCTTCGCCAGCG
Source organism: Hyphomicrobiaceae bacterium (assembly GCA_031421555.1). Lineage (GTDB taxonomy): Bacteria > Pseudomonadota > Alphaproteobacteria > Rhizobiales > Hyphomicrobiaceae > JAKFWF01. The sequence continues at coordinate 8,643 of JANOOW010000065.1, forward strand.
TCTTGCTGGCATCGAACAGTTCGGCCGCAGCTCCGCTTGATTTGCCTTGCGGTTCGGTCCGTTGCAACAATGTGGCGTAGAACTTCGCCCCGTCTTCCATCACGCGCAGCATGTTGCGCGCGAATTCTTCCGGGTTCGCGGGCTGCATCGGCGACGGGACCTTTGGCGGAGCGGTGCTCGCAGCTGCCGCGGCCTTGACGCCATCGGGCGCCGCTGGGTCGTTGGATGGGATGGATTTTTGCATGGACAGGGACCGGCATTTTGCGGCGACATTTTCGCCGATTCATTCGATACTTAAGTCTCAATCTAGTCGTTGGCGCGCAACCATCAAAGGGCAATCTGCAGCTCCGCGCACTGGACGAGGGCGCCACCGGCACCGTAGAGACTGCGAGACGATCTCGAATCGGCATTAGTTCGGGTCGTCAGCAGAGGAGTTGTAGCCACCGTGATCGAAGATTTTCATCGCATCAAGCGTTTGCCGCCCTACGTCTTCGCCGAAGTCAACCGGCTGAAGGCTGGCGCACGGGCTCACGGTGCCGATATCATCGATCTGGGCATGGGCAACCCCGATATGCCGACGCCGCAGCACATCGTCGACAAGATGGTCGAGACGATCGCCAAGCCGCGCACGCACCGCTATTCGGCATCGAAGGGCATCCCAGGATTGCGCAAAGCCCAGGCGGCGTATTACGACCGCCGTTTCGGCGTGAAGCTCAACCCGGAGACTCAGGTCGTGGCGACGCTGGGTTCGAAAGAGGGTTTCGCCAACATGGCGCAGGCGATCACCGCGCCCGGTGACGTCATTCTGGTGCCTAATCCGACGTATCCGATCCACGAATTCGGCTTTATCATTTCCGGTGCTGCGATGCGCCACATTCCGGCCGCGACCGGAGATGAGTTCCTGGCCGGTGTCGAGCGCGCGGTTCGCCACTCGATTCCAAAGCCGCTGGCGATGGTGCTGAGTTACCCGTCGAATCCGACCGGACAGGTGGCCGATCTCGATTTCTATGTCGCAGCCGTCCAGATGGCAAAGAAACTCGACCTGATCATCCTGTCCGACATCGCCTACGCCGAGATCTATTTCGACGGCAATCCGCCGCCCTCGGTATTGCAAGTTCCGGGTGCGATCGACGTCGCGGTCGAATTCACGTCGCTGTCGAAGACCTACAACATGCCGGGATGGCGCATGGGCTTTGCGGTTGGCAACGAGCGGCTGATCGCGGCCCTCGCTCGTGTGAAGTCCTACCTCGATTACGGTGCCTTCACGCCGATCCAGGTTGCAGCGGCGGCGGCATTGAATGGTCCGCAAGAGTGCGTGGCTGAGATCCGCCAGACCTACAAGACGCGCCGCGACCTCGTGGTGGAAAGCTTCGGCCGTGCCGGCTGGATCATCCCAGCCCCGCCTGCCAGCATGTTCTGCTGGGCACCGATTCCAGATGCTTTCAAAGAACTCGGTTCGGTCGAGTTTGCCAAGTTGCTGATCGAGAAGGCCGACGTGGCGGTATCGCCTGGCCTGGGCTTCGGCGAGTATGGCGAAGGTTTCGTGCGCATAGGCCTCGTGGAGAACGAGCACCGGATCCGGCAAGCCGCCCGCAACATCAAGAAGTTCCTGGGGGCCGGCACCGAAGGGCTACACAACGCGATGCCTGCGAGCAGGTCCGCTCCTCAAGCCAAACGGTCTGCATCATGAGCATCGGGCACGAACAATCACCCCTGAGGCTGGGCGTGGCTGGCCTTGGTACCGTTGGCGCCGGATTGCTCAATCTGTTTGAGAAGAACGGCGTGCGCATGGCGGCCAATATTGGCCGTTCGATCAATGTTGTAGCCGTTTCAGCCCGCACTAAGGGCCGCGATCGGGGGGTCGGGCTCGAGGGCATTCGCTGGGTCGACGATGCAGTCAAGCTCGCCGGTGACCCGGGCATCGATGTGTTTGTCGAGTTGATTGGCGGCGCCGATGGCATCGCCAAAGCATCCGTCGAAGCAGCGCTCAATGCGGGCAAGCACGTCGTCACCGCCAACAAGGCGCTGTTGGCTCATCATGGCGTCGCGTTGGCGAAGCTCGCCGAAGCAAAGGGCGTATCGCTCAATTTTGAGGCCGCGGTTGCCGGTGGCATCCCGGTCATCAAAACTCTGCGCGAGGCGATGGCCGGCAATAGCGTACGGCGCGTTTACGGCATCCTCAACGGCACCTGCAATTACATCCTGACCAAAATGCAAGACGAAGGCCGCGACTTCGCGGACGTGCTGAAGGAAGCGCAGGCGAAGGGCTACGCCGAAGCCGATCCGACCTTCGATATCGGCGGCTTCGACACCGCGCATAAACTTACACTGCTGGCGAGCCTTGCATTCGGCAGCGAAGCCGCACTCGACGAAGTGCACATCGAGGGCATCGAAACCATCACGCCGGCCGATATCGAGGCAGCGGACGACCTGGGCTATCGCATCAAGCTGCTCGGCGTGGCGCTGATGACCGATGCCGGCATGGAAAGCCGGGTGCACCCCGCGATGGTGCCGAAGCACGCGGCGATCGCGCAAGTCTCCGGCGTCACCAACGCCGTCGCAATCGACGGCGACTTCTCGGGCGATTTACTTCTGGTAGGGCCCGGAGCTGGCGCAAAAGCCACCGCGTCCGCGGTCGCGAGCGACATTTGCGATATCGCGCGCGGCGTGACGCTACCGGTTTTCGGCACGCCTTCGGCCAATCTTAAGCATTACAAGCGAGCCACTCTGGGCACGCACAAAGGGGCCTATTATGTGCGTTTGACCGCGCATGACAAACCAGGCGTGATGGCGGCGATCACGAAGCGCATGGGCGAGCAGGAGGTTTCGCTGGAAAGCATCGTGCAAAGACGGCCACGCAAGTCGCTTCCCGGCATCGATGCGACTCCTGCACCGGGCGCGCAGACGCCGGTCGTATTGATCACGCACGAAACGACAGAAGCTGCCATCCGGCGCGCACTGGATGGTATCGAAAAAGACGGCAAGGTTGCGGGCAAACCGCAAATGATCCGGATCGAAAAACTTTGATGCGGCGTTCGCCGCCAATAACTCAAGCCTGATGGGAGAGCCTGATGACCACGGCGGCTAACGACAAATCGATGACAGGACTAGACCGCGTATTGGTACTCGAGATCGCGCGCGTCACCGAAGCCGCCGCCGTCGCCGCCGCCCGACTGCGCGGGCGGGGTAACGAGAAAGCTGCCGACAAGGCCGCCGTCGACTCCATGCGGCACGAGCTCGGCCGCGTCAACATCGATGGCACGGTGGTCATCGGTGAAGGCGAGATGGACGAAGCCCCGATGCTCTTTATCGGCGAGAAAGTCGGTACCGGTAACGGACCGGCGGTCGACATCGCCGTCGACCCGCTGGAAGGCACGACGATCTGCGCCAAGGCGATGCCGAACTCGCTCGCGGTGCTGGCCATCGCCGAGCGTGGCGGCCTGCTGCACGCCCCCGATATGTACATGAACAAGATTGCCATCGGGCCGGGCTATGCGGAAGGCCTCGTCGATCTCGACGCCAGCCCGCGCGACAACCTGTATGCGCTGGCCAAGGCGAAGGGTGTGCCGATCACCGAGATCATGGCCTGCATTCTCGACCGGCCGCGCCACGCCGAGTTGATCAAGGCCGTGCGTGACTGCGGCGCCGGTGTCCAGCTGATCCCCGACGGCGACATTGCCGGCGTGATCTGGACCACCGATCCATCTGAAACCGGCATTGATATCTATCTGGGCTCGGGCGGTGCTCCCGAAGGCGTTCTCGCTGCCGCGGCCATGCGCTGCATCGGCGGGCAGATCCAGGGACGTCTCATGCCGATGAAAGACGAGGAACGCATTCGCGCCGCCAAGATGGGGGCCGACGTCAATCGCAAGTACACGATGCAGGACATGGCCTCGGGCGACGTTATTTTCTCGATGACAGGCGTGACCGGTGGATCGTTGCTCGATGGCGTCCACTTCCGCGGCGAGTTTGCCGAGACGGAGACGATCGTCATGCGCGCGAAGACCGGCACCGTGCGCCGCATAAAGACGACACTTCGAACGGTCGCTTCGAAGTCTGTGGTGTAAGAGGCGAGGTATCAGGCTGGGCGCGCGCGCTGACACACCCTTCAAGCCTCCCGTGATCGTCGGGTGGGAGGAGTGGCTTGCGCTGCCAAACCTCGGGTTGCCGGCCATTCGCGCCAAGATCGATACCGGCGCCAAGACATCAGCGCTGCACGCCTTTGCGATCGAGCCGTTCGGACCGGCTGCAGCACCAATGGTGCGCTTCGGCATCCACCCCATTCCCGGACGCGAAGACATTACGCGTTTCTGCACGGCCGCGATCGCCGACCGCCGCGAGGTGACAAGCTCTAACGGCGAAAAGGAAATCCGCTTCGTCATCGGCACGCGTCTCGTCCTCGGCGAGCGCAACTGGGGCGAGATCGAAACCACGCTGACCAATCGCGAGGGCATGGCCTATCGCATGCTGCTCGGCCGGCAGGCGATCCGTGGCGGCATGCTGATCGACCCATCGGCTTCTTTTCTGCAGCGTAAGCTCTCACACCAACTCTATCGCGATCTTCCCACGCAAAGCTTGCCGGTTCGTCATCTTCGCATTGCGCTGATTGCGACCAAGCCGGCACGCACATCCAATATTTTGCTGCGCGAAGAAGCGCAACGGCGTGGCCACGCACTCGACATCCTAGCGCTCGATCCGCTCGACGTCGACTATGCCGGCCAGAACGCCAGCGTGACGTTCGACGGCGCAACTTTGCCCGCGTTCGACGCGATCGTCGCGCGCGCAACCGGTGGCCCACCTGGAAAGGCCGCAGCGATCGTTCGTTTGATGCAACAGCAGGGCGCGGTAGCGCTGAACGGCGGCGATGCGCTTGACCGTCTACGCAGTCCCTACGCCGTATCCGCAGCGTTGCACGCGTATCGATTACCAACGCGAATTCCGGTGAAGTCGGGCTTGGAGCAGCGCTGCCTCGTCGTGCAAGGCACCACAGTCGCGAGTATCGGCGGTGCAAGCCTCAAGGAAAAGAGGTTTGCGTGCCGCGTTGCCACCGCGCTCGGGTTGGGCCTAATCACAGTCGATGTGGCGAAAAGCGGTGACACGTTCGCAATTTCCAACATCGATCCCAACCCGTCCTTTACCGGCTTCGGCAGCAGCCAGAGCATCGCGAGCGATGTTATCAGTGCACTGGAAACGCGTATCCGCACCCCGGCGCGGATAGCCGACAACGGCGATGTGGCATATTAATTGATCGCGCCGTTACCCCCGGAAATAACGCAACATCGCTGCGGTCAACATGACCGCGATCGCCAAGCATGCAAGCTGAACCCACAGTAGGGCTGTTGCGGCCGCGAGCAGAGCCATGAGCAGAAGCGCACCGTTCAGCGCCAACACCATTGCCGTGACGCGCGGCACGCCTAGACCGCGCCCGGCGGCACGCTGATAGAAATGCTCCCGGTGGGCTTCGCCGATGGCTGCCCCGCGGCTCCATCGCAGCACCAGGGTAACCGTGGTGTCGGCGAGATAATACAGCGGGAGAATGAGCGCTGGGATCAATAGTCCCCGGCCTGCGAGACAGAGCAACAGGAACGCCACGATGCCGCCGATCGCCAAGCTCCCGACGTCGCCGAGGAACACCCTTGCGACGTGCGCATTGAACGGAGCAAAGCCGAGCAACGCGCCAATCAGCGTCAGCGCGACAACGAGTTCCATCGAAGCGGTTGGGCCGGAACTTGCCGCGAATAGCGCGATGCCCACGACAACTGGCACTACGCCCGCGACCGTCATGCCATCGATGCCGTCCATGAAATTCGTCAGATTGACGAACCACACCAGCCCGATCAGCGAAATCAATGCCTCCAGCGGGTACGGCATGAAGGGTAGCGCGCGCGCGCCGTCGGGAAGCGCAAGCATCAGCCCCAAGCAGCACGCCGCTTGCACCGCCAGGCGGATCTTCGGCGGCAACGGCGTTACGTCATCTATGAAACCGATAGCAGCAAGGCCCAGGATCGCCAAAACGAACGAGACGATGTGTGGCCAAGCCAAGCCGCCGCGTGGAGCCGCTAGCGACCACATCGCTACAACACAAATTAGTACCGCGCCGATCACCGCTAGTCCGGCACCTTGCGGCGTTGGCACCGTATGGCTGGATCGCGCATTAGGGCGTGCCAAAGCATACTGGATCAGCAGCGGCCGCAGCAGCTGGATGAAACCCATCGTCAGCATCGCCGATGCCGCCAGCAATGCGGCCGCCGTCATCCACGATATCACGAGCTGCCGCCGGCTTTGGATTTCAGCCGTTTGGCAACATTTGGAGACACGAATGAACTCACATCGCCACCCATCATCGCGATCTGGCGCACCAACGTCGCCGTAATGAAGCGAACACTGGGTGATGCTGGCAAGAACACCGTGCCAACGTTCGCACGCATTGCGCCGTTCATGCCGGCCATCTGCATTTCGTAATCGAGATCCGTGCCATCGCGCAGACCACGGAAGATGACGGTGGCGCCGGTTTCGCTCGCAGCGTCGACCACCAGCCGGTCGAAGGTCACGATCTCGAACGTCGCGCCAGCTTTCTTGGCGAGAGGTTTAACCTCCACCTTCAACATGTCGACCTTCTCGGCGGTCGTGAACAACGGCGTCTTGCCCGGATGAATGCCGATTCCAATCACCAGCACGTCAACGAGCGCCAGCGCGCGCGCGATCACATCGCCGTGGCCTAAGGTGACAGGATCGAAAGAGCCGGAATAGAAGCCAGTGCGCGTCATGGTGAGGTCCAGGTGGAAGACGATTCGTCCACCATGCCGGTTCATTCACCCGCCAGCAAGCGCGCTACTCGCTCTGCCGCTTGCCCGTGATCAGGTCCCAGGCAACATTGATCTCCTTGATGCGCGAATCGCGTAACGCCCGGTCCGCCTCACCCTGCGCGAGATCGGGATGCCAGCCGACCCGTAAAGCTTCAACCAGCTTCTTCAGGATGGGTTCGCTCACGCCCGATGTAATACCAAGCGTTGCGTATGCCTCGTCTTTGTTGCGCGGCAGGCTGCGTACCGCACTTAGACCGGACAAACTATGCACGGCGCTATCGGAGATCTGCTGCAGCCGGTCGAGGTCCTGCGCGATCCGTTCCAGGCGTCGACGCGCTTTCGTCCAGTCCTCGGGAGTGGCCTTTGGCGTGCCGATTGCGGCAATCACCACCGCCAATCGCCGTTCGCTCGACTGCAGCTCACGCGACAACGCGTTGCGTAAGGGTGCCACCGTAGCAAGGCGATCCAGCGCATTGGTGATGAGGGCGATGTGGCCGTCCGACTTGGTGCGCAGAGCGACCGCGCGCTCGCCATCACCGTCGGTGTACGCGCTGTGGCCGCCAAAATCCGGATTCACCCGGTTCGATCGTACGCGCACCGAGCGCCGGCGACGGGTAACCGTAATCATGACCAGCAGTGCGGTGCCGAGCAATCCAGCGACCAACGCCTGCACGACCGCATGAGGCAGGGTCGAACTATGATCCTCACGTGACGCCGTTGACGGTGTCGCTTCGACGCGCGTCGTCCATCCGACGGGCCAAGCCCTGCCTAGTTCGACCTTCACACGCTGGATCAGTGGCGGTTCATCCCGTGCCGGGAGGCCGGCAGCCGTTGCAGCGCTCGGCGCCATGGCAACGGCCGCGAATGCTCCCACCGCCGGAGAGCCCGGCTTCAGGACGGTGTGCGCAGGCTCGGTCTGCTGGGCGGGAACCTGTTGCGGCTCTTCGTTTACGAGCGCAGAAATCTGTGTCGATGTATCGACCGGCGAGCCGCCGGGTTCGTCGTTCTCGTAGGCCGGTTCACTGAACGGCGTTTGCATCGGAGCTTGCGGCGCGCGGCGATGCTGCGCGATCGGGGGCAGGTCGGTGACGACCGTGCGCTCGTTTGCTAGCGAAGGGGCGCCGTCAGCCGGCTTGGGTGCAGTCCCATCGATCGCGACCGTTCGTGGCGCCTGTTCCGGTTCGGGAAGAATGCGGCCCCCGACGAGGGCCAGCGGCGCAAATCCGCGCGGCAATGCCACCATGTGCGAGCGCAATACCGGTTTGGCGCCATTTCCTCCGCGCCCCTGGCACCGCTCCCAAGTCGCTGGACCGCGCCACGGCGCGCGCTCCAGGTCGCCACAAAGGCGTTCGCGCCAGGTTGCGCTTGGGGCGACGCGGAGCAGAAGCTGACCGTTCTCGAGGGCGACATTGGCGCGGTCAGACGCGGTTGCAGCCGCGACGATCTCGGACCACGCTGTCCGTGTCCCCCCGCAACTGACGGCGAACCGATGAACCGTCCAGGTGCGGCACTTGGTGCCGGTTTGATCGGGGCAGTAGGTGTGCACCTGCTGCTCGCGCTGGCCCATGATCTGGTACGACTTGTCGGATGCGGGCTCCACCTTTATCCGGCCACGCTCGATATTGCAGCTATAGGGTAGAGAAACGCGCTCGCGCGATGAAGCCGCATCAGCGCTTACGATTGCATGGCCCAGCGCGCCGGCTAGAAGACCGAGCGCAAGTCGAAGAAATCGTCCACGCCCCCTGGCGTGAGCATACCGTCCCGGGATAGGAACCAAAGCTGCCCCCTTAACAAAGATCGCTCGCTAGCGGCCTCCCAGCCACAAGCGTGTCTTCTTTCCAAGACCGATCCCCGCAGATCTGGACATGTGCTCTATTCAACGCACGACTGTGGCCGCATCGGGGCCATTCGCCGGTAACCAGTCAAAACGCACCTCAAACGCCACACACTACGGTGCTAATGCGGACTTATGCATATGGCCAAGCTCGACAATCGAGACTGAAGGCTCGTAGAACTCCAAAGCTATAGATTGTTGGGGCGAGTGTGAGGGACAGGCTATGTCGTCGGCATTTACGACCACGACGCGTTCATTGTTGGGGAACCCAGCGTCGCTGGACAAAGCCGCATTCGGCACACAACGCGTCCCTGGTGTTTCGGAAAAGGTCATCCTGAAGCCTGGGCATGAGCCCGCCATCCTGCTGCCGCCGACCGTGGTCCCAGCTGGCGCGCGCGGCCCGGTACTGACCGAAATTGAAGTCATCGCGAAGCAGGATCACACGGCGCGCGAAACCTTCATTCCAATCACGAAGACAGCGTTGATTGATCGCCTGACCCATCAGGATGCTTGGGCACCGGGCAAAGCCAAGGAGGCACGCAAGTTTTTCCAGTATCTCGACTATTGGCGCCGGCAGACCTACTCGGCCGGGCTACGCGACGTCGAGAGATCTTACGAAGCTTTCAATCCCGACAGCGATTTGCTGACGACACGTGCGTTCTCCGCACCAGACCGTGCGAAGATGCAGGCGAACGTCGTGACACACGTCAAAAGACTGCTGAAGCAGGCCAACTACGTTCAGGTTGATCCGAAAGAACTGAACCTGTTGGCCAAGGGCTCGCACTACGGGCTCGAGTTGCAGGTCGACCTCGAAGCTTTTGACGAATTGCTCGTCTACTATCGCGGCCGGTCGTCGCGAAAGGAACAACGGCGCGAAGTACGCAAGTTCTACCGCAAGGTCGAATTCGAGGTGCCGATTTTCCGGCGCCTGTTCGTGCTCTTCAAACTAAAGCCAGCGGAGCAACGCGTTGGCGAACTGATGCGCAAGAACGACTGGTCGCGCGGCGAGGCCGAGCGGCACGTCAAAAAGATGCGGTCGCTGTTGTCGGACCAGATCCGTTCGGACAACATCTACATGAAGCTGTTCAAGAACATGCCGCGTTCCGACATCGAGATGATTTTTCCCAACACGCGCGTCGCTTTTCGCCGCTTCGACAAAATCAAGCTCGGTTTGACCAGCGGCGGCAGCGTCGGCATGGGCTTGTTCGGTGCAGCTGGCAAAATCGCACTGGCGGCATCGAACCCGGTGGCGGCGATCGGCGCCGTCGCAGGTCTCGGTGGCATCGCATTGCGCCAAGGTGTCAACTTCATGAACCAGCGCCAGCGTTACATGGTCGTGATGGCGCAGAACCTTTACTTCCACGCCATGGCCGACAATCGCAGCGCCATGATCAAGCTCGCCGACCGGGCGGCGGAGGAAGACTTCAAGGAAGAAATGTTGCTCTACTGCGTGCTGGCCAAGACGCCCACGCGGCGCGAACATTTGATGGACGTCGATCGCGGCATCGAAAACTATCTGAGGAAAACGTTCGAGATCCACGTCGACTTCGATTTGAGCGAGGCATTGGGGCGGCTCATTGATGACGGACTGGTTAGCGAAGACCAAACGGGGTCGCTGACCGTCTTGGATCCGGCCGAAGCGGCATCGCACATCGATGCCAAATGGGACGTGTTCTTGGATAATCTCTTCGAGGACGATACGTCGCTCGGTGTCGAGGTGGACGATTGATGTTGGACGTGAAGGAGAACGGAACCGGCGGCGCTCCCGTGACGGCCCAACAAAAGATCGTCATCGACGTTGCGGAGCGTGATGCCGCGCGTACCTACGCGGGCGCGCTCTGCGACTTGCTACTGCCCGCGCCAGACGCATTGACGCTGTTCGAGCGCGGCGCGGCGTGGCGCATCGAGGCCTACTACGACCCGATGCCGGACCCCTCTAGGCTTGCCGAAGACCTGGATACTGCGTGCGGTATCGGGCGTCCCGAGATCCACGTCGAAGAGGTGCCGCTTGAAAATTGGGTACGCCTCTCCCAGGAAGCACTACCACCGGTGATCGCAGGACGTTTTACGATCCACGGCAGCCACGATGTCGACCGGGTTCCACGCGGACCCAATAGCATTCTGATCGACGCCGGCGAGGCCTTCGGGACCGCCCATCATGCGACCACACAAGGCTGCCTGGTAGCCATCGACCGGGCAACGCGGCGCGAGCGGTTCGATCGCGTACTCGATCTAGGATGCGGCTCTGGCGTGCTTGCAATCGCGGTCGCCCGCATTATGCCGTGCGCGCAGATCATCGCCAGCGACCTCGATCGTCAGTCGGTCGTGGTCGCGGCGGCAAACATGCGGGCGAATGGCGTCGGATCGCGCATCGACACCGTGGTGGCGCCGGGGCTTGATCACCCGGCTCTGAGGTCCAGCGCGCCCTACGATCTGCTGATCGCCAATATTCTCGCCGGTCCGCTGATCAGGCTGGCTAAATCACTTTCAGCCAACGTCGTGCCCGGCGGCACGCTGATATTGTCCGGCATTCTGACGCCACAAGCGGCGCAAGTGCGCGCTGCCTATGGGGCATCAGGTTTCAGTCTGCTGCGTCACGACCGGTTGATCGGCTGGTCGACTCTGACGTTCGTTCGCCGGTAGTTTCAAAGATTCATCCCGCGTGAGCCCATTCAGCGCGGGCCCGACTTCTAGCTTCTCAGCGCGGGCCGGACTGCTAGCTTCGAGAGATATCTCATGTTCCAAACATTCGACGCACCGGCCGATGCAGGCGCCGGCACCGGACGCACGGCACTCGTTCGCGATGCCATGCGCCGCGCCAGGATCGACGCGTTCCTGGTGCCACGCGCCGACGAGCATCAAGGCGAATACGTACCGAAGCCGGCTGAGCGATTGAAGTGGGTGACCGGCTTCTCGGGCTCCGCTGGAACGGCGGTGATCACGACCACAAAGGCTGCGCTTTTCACCGACGGACGCTATACGCTGCAAGCACGCGCGCAGATCCCGGCCACCACCTACGATGTCGAACTGACGACACCGAAAAATCGTCCCGTCGACTGGTTGATCAAGACACTGCGCGCCGGTGCCGCCGTTGGTTTCGACCCATGGCTGCACACGGTCGCCGAGACCGGCCGCTTGCAGACGGCTTTGAAAGAAAAAGGCATCAGCCTGAAACCGGTCTCCCGTAATCCGGTAGACGAGGCCTGGGGCGCCGATCGGCCCGCCGCTCCCACAGGGGCGGTAATCGTGCACCCGTTGGAGTTCGCCGGAACTGCCGCAGAAGACAAGATCACCAAATTGCAGGAACAGCTCGCAGCCGCCGCACAGGATGCGGTGGTGCTGACGCTGCCCGACAGCATCAGCTGGCTGTTCAACATTCGTGGCAGCGATATCGGCCACAACCCGGTGGTGCTGGCCTTCGCAATCGTCACCGCCAAGGGCAAGCCGGAGTTATTCGTCGATGGAGCCAAGCTCGACGCCGCGGCAAAAGCTTACCTGAAACCTTTGTGTAGGCTCGCCGATCCGTCGAAGTTCACCGAGCGGCTCACGGCATTGAAAGAATCCGGCAAGCGCGTGCGCCTCGATCCGGAAACGGCTGCTTGGGCTATCGCTCGCAGGCTTGGTGGGATCGCGAAGATCGTCGAGGGTGCCGATCCATGCATAGGTGCCAAGGCGTCAAAAACACAAGCCGAGATCACCGCCACCAAGTCGGCCCACAAGCGGGATGGCGCGGCGATGGTGCGTTTCCTAGCCTGGCTCGACCGCGAAGCGCCACAGGGTACCGTCGACGAAATCTCCGCCGCTCGCAAACTCGAGGCGTTCCGTGCTGAGACCGGTAAACTGCGCGATCTCTCGTTCGATACGATTTCGGGATCCGGCCCGAACGGCGCCATCGTGCACTATCGCGTCACAACTGCCACGAACCGCACCTTGCAGCCGGGCGAGTTGTTCCTGGTCGATTCGGGCGGACAATATGCGGATGGCACCACCGACGTCACGCGCACGATCGCCATCGGCACACCTTCGGCAGAGATGTGCGAGCGCTACACCTGCGTCTTGAAGGGGCACATTGCCATTGCGACCTCCCGCTTCCCTGTTGGTACGCGCGGCATTGAACTCGATAGTTTCGCGCGGCGTGCGCTGTGGGCGCATGGGCTGGATTTCGATCATGGCACCGGTCACGGCGTCGGCTGCTATCTGTCGGTGCACGAAGGGCCGCAGTCGATTTCGAAGCGCGGCATGGCGGTGCTGGAGCCCGGCATGATCTGCTCCAACGAGCCCGGCTACTACAAGGAGGGCGCGTATGGCATCCGCATCGAGAATCTTGAGATCGTCACGCCGGCAGCGGCCATCCCCGGCGGCGACCGCCCGATGATGGGCTTCGACACGATCACCTTCGTGCCCTACGACCGGCGCCTGATTGTGCGCGACCTGCTCGATGACCGCGAACGGGCCTGGGTCGATGCGTATCACGCGAGCGTGCGGCGCACCATCGGTCCGCTGGTCGATGGCTCCGATCGGACCTGGCTCGAAATGGCAACAGCTGTGCTTTGATCCGAAGCGCTTCGATACGCGCGTTAAGACCAAAGCAACCATCCCCCGGTAAATCAGATGTACGCCTGCTTCCCGGCGGGCTTTGGGGCTTGGAATGCGGTTTCTCGGCTTAATGCGGCAGCTGTCGATCCTGGTCATGGCGGCCGGGCTCCTGGCAACGCCGCCAGCCGTTGCGGCCGATTCTGCGGCGTATTTCGGTAGTGAGACGGGCGCGCATGGATACTTCGCCGAAGTAGCGCCTCCGGGTTATCCGCCCATCCAACTCTATGCAGAAGAAGTTGGCCGCGGTCCCGCGCTTTTGCTGCTGCATGGCCTGGGCGCTTCGGGTTACGTCTTCCGCCGCATCGTGCCAGCCTTGGCGCGTACCCATCGGGTCATCACGCTCGATCTGCGCGGATTTGGGCGCTCCGATAAGCCGTTCGACCAATCCTATTCCGCACTCGACCAGGCAGCTCACGTCAAGGCGTTTATCGCGTCGCGCGGATTACGTGACATTACGCTTGCCGGGCACTCTTACGGTGGCGGCGTCGCGATTGCGCTAACGCTTGACCTCAATCAAACCCGGCCGGGACTGATCAAACGGCTGATCCTGATGAACAGTCCCGCCTTCCCGCAGCCCATGTCGCGAGCGGTCGGCTTCCTGCGCCTGCCGGTCATCCCGTACCTTGCTCTCAACATCATCCCACCGGAAATGACCGCGCAGATGTCGTTGTCGAAGGACCTAGGAAACTTTCGCCATATTACCGACCGCGATGTTGCGCGCTATGCGACGCCGCTGCGCGAGCCGGCTGCCGCCCACGCCCTGATTACGACCGCACAGCGCATCGTACCCGACAACCTGCCTGAGCTCGTACGCCGATATCCGACGATCCGCCAGCCGACGTTGTTGATCTGGTGCCGCGAAGATCCGGTCGTACCGCTGGTCACCGGCATCTCGCTGAAGCGCATGCTGACCCGATCGACCCTGCATGTGCTCGATAGCTGCAAGCATGTGCCGCCGGAGGAAAGTCCGGGCGAGTTGCTGGGTCACATGCAGTACTTCCTCAACGGGCGATAGTTGCTGTTCGAGCGAAGGCGTGATGACATCCCGCAACGTTGATCGAACGAGCCGGAGGAACGCGCTCATGCCCACTGCAGCAAAACATTCCGACGTCGAGCTATTTGCACTGCTGAAGGCCGAACTGCATACCGCAGTTGTTGGCGATGTCCTCGATCAGATGGGGTGCCGCCGCCAATTTCTGCCGCAAGCGATCCAGCCGCTGCACTCGACGATGAAGATCGCCGGCCGCGCCATGCCGGTGCTCGAAGCCGACATCTTCGACGATGGTCGCGACACCTCGCGCGGACCGCTAGCCCGCAAGCAATTTGGGCTGATGCTAGAAGCGCTCGACGACTTGAAAGCAGGCGAGATCTACATCGCCACCGGTTCATCGCTGCGCTACGCGTTGTGGGGCGAACTGATGAGCACGCGGGCGATGCATCTGAAAGCGGCCGGTGCCATCCTCGACGGCTACATTCGCGACGCCACGCAAATCGAGGCGTTGGGCTTCCCGGTGTTCGGACGTGGCCTGTATGCCCAAGACCAGGGACCGCGCGGCAAGGTGATCGACTTTCGTTCGGCGATAGAGATCGAAGGCGTGCGTATCGTGCCGGGCGACTTGTTGTTCGGCGATCGCGAAGGCGTGCTGGTCATCCCGCGTGAGGCCGAGGAAGAAGCTATCCGGCGCTCGTTGGAAAAGTCAAAGGCCGAGGGCGAAGTCGGCAAGGCCATCCGCTCGGGCATGAGCACGGTGGAAGCCTGGGCGAAGTTCGGGGTGATGTGAGACATTGAACGGGAAGTTCGAATATGGTATCTATCAATGGTAGATACCAAAGTGTAAAGGGAGCTTGTCCCCGTAATGAACACAAAGACTACCAAAACCGCCAAACTCTTCATGCACGGCCGCAGCCAGGCAGTGCGGTTGCCGAAGGAATTCCGCCTGCCCGGCAAGGAAGTCCGTGTCCGCCGCGACGGGAATAAGCTGATTTTGGAGCCGATCGTGCCAGTCGATATCGACGCGTGGTTGGCAAAGCTTGACGCATTCAGCAACGAAGACCGGGAAGAATTCATGCCTAACGGTCGCGAACAACCGCTGATGCCGGATGACGACATCGATTGGGACGTCGCGTTTCCCGTAGTCCAGAAGAAATGATCCTGCTGGACACCAATGTCGTAATCGCTGTCCTGAAGCGCACATCAGTTTCTGTGAGAAAGCGTTTGTCCGCTGCGGTCATAGGCGAAAGAGAGGTCTTCATTTCTTCAATCGTGGTGTTCGAGCTCGCTTTCGGAGCGGGACGCAGCAACAGGGAGGAATACAATAGAAGCCGGCTCGCAGCCTTCCTAAGCGGGGACATCGAGACGCTGCAATTCGACGAGGAAGACGCGCTTATTGCTGGATCTTTGCGCGCCAAACTGGCGAACGCTGGCACACCGATCGGGCCTTACGACATTCTGATCGCCGGTCAAGCGCTGCGCCACGGTGCGACGCTCATCACCGCCAATACGCGCGAGTTCGCTCGCGTGCCGGGACTGAAGGTCGAGGATTGGGCGAAGTGAGGTGCGCGACACGGCCTCAGATCTCGACGCCAAAATAAATCTGGCTCACCGCCATCCGGAACTCTGCCGCCTCGAAATGCAGCTGATCGTCCGGCACTTTCAAAACCTCGAATTCGAAGCCAGTGTCGGTGCGCCGGTAATGCTCAACCCGCATCTGGTCCTGGTAGACAAGCGCGATATGCCGAACCGTCGCCATCGATTTGTAGAAATCGAGTTTGGCTCCCCGGTCAAAATCAATAGTTGAGGGCGACAACACCTCGACGACGATCAATGGATCGGTGATGTATGTGCGGGCGGAAGCCGGTCCACAGCGCACAACTACGTCGGGCCTAGTCTTGTCGGCATCCCATTTGTCATCCGACCGCTGCACCCTAATACCACCCTGGTAGGTGCGGCACCCGCGCGGGTCCATCGCAAGTTTTAGCGGAGCGCCGATATTGGATGCGATCTGTTCATGCGTTTCGGTCGGGTTAGCCATCATGACGATGGCGCCCTCGACGAGTTCGAACTCAGCCGTATCCGCCTGCGCCTCGACGAACCGGTCGAAGGCTGCGATGTCGACCGGGCTTTGCTGACGAAGAGCTGGGCTCATAGCCAGATCATACTACACCATTGAAGCAGGGTCACCGGTAATCCGCATCCAAAGCAAGCTCCTGGAAGTTTCGCTGGCCGGCGGCGCGCGGAACGCGTGTCGCCGGCACCAACTAAAGCGGAATATTATCGTGCTTTTTCCACGGATTTTGCGCCGACTTGCCGCG
>JANOOW010000066.1:0-7930 GCA_031421555.1 Hyphomicrobiaceae bacterium
TCATCGACGAACTGTGGGAGGCAATCACGGGCGCACTCGTTAACGGTCAAAAACGCGTGCACGTGCACATCTTCCCGTTTCGTATGACGGCTGAAAACATGACCAGCGCCGCAGCCCATCGAGCCGCACCTTTCTGGCAGACCCTCAAGGCCGGCCATGATGCTTTCGAAGCAACACACCAGTTGCCCGAAATCTCGGTTTGCAATCGCCGTTACGACATCAGAACAGCGTCCAGCAACGGCGTTTCGGATGCTGTGAATGCAGAAAAGTGCGACAAAGACTGACGCTGCGAACCCATTCGGCCACATCGCCATTAATATGTTGACGGCGTCCACAACCACACGAAGTTTTAGCGGTGCGCAACCGCCTATCTACCTGCTAAGCTATGGGCGCAGCGGCGAGATCATCAGTCGGCCTTTCTGGCCAAGTAACGTCCCGAGAGGCTCTGCACGAATGCTCAGATCCGCATATTGGTCCCGGATGGCTATAGCCATGCTCGCGCTGCTGGTCAGTGCGGTTGCGGCGGCGGCGGTCACCATCGAACTGAAAGACGTCGCCTCCGATCGCGTCGAGCGCCAACGCGCCGCAGCCGTCGGTAGCCTGCCGCTACCCGGCACACCCGACATCGGCAATCTCGACCAGCGTCTCGCCTCGAAGGGTCTGAAGGCCGGCGATGCGATCTTCATCCGCATCTTCAAGGCCGAGTCCGAACTCGAGATCTGGTTGCGCTCGGGCAGCCGCTTCGTGCTGCTCGACACCTATCCGATCTGCCACTGGTCGGGAACGATCGGGCCGAAGATTCACGAGGGCGACAAGCAGACGCCGGAAGGTTTCTACGAGGTCACACGGCAGCAATTGCATCTGATCGGCCGTCACCCGCGCTCGCTCAACCTGGGCTTTCCCAACGCTTTCGATAAGTCGATGCAGCGTACCGGTTCGTACATCCTCGTGCACGGCGGGTGCTCCTCCGTCGGTTGCTTTGCCATGACGAACACGGTGATCGCCGAGATCTATGATTTGGCGGAGCGCGCGTTGAAGTCCGGCCAGGATCGCGTGCAGGTCCACGTGTTCCCGTTCCGCATGACGGATGGCAACATGCAGGGTCACGCGAAAAGCGAGTGGTTGCCGTTTTGGACCAACCTCAAGGAAGGCTACGACGCCTTCGAGCAAACGAAACTGCCGCCGCAAGTCGGCATCTGCGAGAAGCGGTACAACATCCAAGCAACGGCCCCCGGGGAGGAGGCCGCTCCGGGCCCTTTAGCGGTTTGCGGCGAAACCCTCGCCGCAGTATCCGATTGGGATCGGCTGACCACAGCTGTCCAGCAGCAGTTGAGCAAGTCGTCGCATCCGCATCCGCAGCCGCAGCAAGCGACATTGCGCCCGCAGGACCGATTGTATCCGCTGCCCCGCCAACGCCGGCTAGCATCAGCTCAGCCAGCAGCGTCACCGTCACCGGAAGCACAAGCATCGGCATTGCCGCGCCGGTTCCGGTTGCAGCAGAGCCCATTCTTGCAACGCTCGCCTCTGCCGTCAGAAGACCTCCAGCAGCAGCACGCCAACGGGTTGCAGCGGACACCTCCGAGCCAGTTGCCCGGCCGGTCAAGTCTCGGAGCCGTAGTAACGGTCGAAGCAGTGTGCGATCCGAATCTGCCGAGTTGCCGGAGGTGGAAAGATCTGCGAAGGAAGGCGGAAATTAAGGCGCTGGCAATGCGTGATGGTCAGCCAGCGCCTGGCCCGAAGCGCAAGACTGCCTCGCGAGCCCGCTAAGCCTGAGCGGCTACCGGTGCAGTGACCGGGCGCGGATTATCCTGGAGCGTTACCTCGGAGAGCGACAAGTCCCGCCGATCGATCGAAAAGTATTTCGAGCAGGCGTTGTTTGCCAGCCGTTGGCTGCTGGCGCCGTTCTATGCTGGCCTCGCGCTGATCCTTATCGTTCTACTCATCAAGTTTGCGCAGGAGTTCTGGCACATCGCGTCGAACGCGATCTCGGCTTCCGAGCCTGAGGTCATTTTGGGCGTACTGAGCCTCGTTGACCTCGCGTTCACCGGGTCGCTGCTGGTGATCGTGATCTTTTCCGGCTACGAGAACTTTGTTTCCAAGATCGATCACTCGCAGCATCGTGACTGGCCGGAGTGGATGGGCACCATCGACTTTACCGGTCTCAAGCTCAAGCTGCTGTCGTCGATCGTCGCCATATCGGCCATCCAGTTGCTCAAGCAGTTCATGTCGCTGAAGACGATCTCAGACCGCGATCTTGCCTGGTATGTCAGCATCCATCTGGTCTTCGTCGTGTCGAGCGTGCTACTGGCGTTATCCGATCGCATCGCAGCTCACGGCGGTAAGTCCGGTACGCCGGCGATGCCCAAGACTGACAAGACGTCCCCCACGGATCACTAGTTTCAAAGGTAATCTTATGAAAGTCTCAGCCAACGGTATCCAGTTCAATGTGGATGTCAGCGGACCGGAAACCGGTACACCCGTCGTGCTCCATCATCCGCTGGCGACCAACCTTACCTGTTGGGACGAATTGACCGCAGCGCTCAACGGCAAGTATCGCGTCATCCGCTTCGATGCGCGCGGGCATGGCAAGACAGAAGCACCGAAGGGGCCCTATCGGTTCGAGACCCTGGCCGGCGATGTCGTCAAGCTGATGGACAAGCTCGGCGTAGCGAAGGCGCATTTCCTCGGCCTGTCGATGGGCGGCATGATCGGGCAATATCTGGGGCTGCTTCACGCCGACCGCTGCCACTCGCTCTGCCTCGTCTCGACGTCGAGCCACACGCCACCTGCGGGAAAAGCGCTGTGGGACGAGCGCATCACCAACGCCGGTACGCTCGGCATGGCAAGTGTCGTCGATGGCGCGATGGCCCGGTGGGTAGCCCCTGCAGCTTTGTCCGGCCGTCCCGCATTGATCGAACGCTTGAAGACGATGATCGTAACGACGCCTCCCGATGGTTATATTGGCTGGTGCGAGGCGATCCGCCATCTCGACGTCACCGCCCGCCTCAAGGCGATCACCCTGCCGACGTGCGTGATCGTCGGCGCACTCGATCCGGCGACGCCACCTGCCGCGGCGGAAGTGATCAGCAACGAGATCAAAGGCTCGGATCTGATCGTCATGCCCGGCGTATCGCATATGCTGCACAACGAAGAGCCAGAGGTATTCGCCCGCCACGTGATCGAGTTTCTTGGCCGGCATCCGGTCGAGTGACGCTGGCGCAACAGCCTGATACCGCCAAGAGAACGCGCATTCTTATCGTCGGCGGTTACGGTGCCTTTGGTGGAGGCCTCCCGGCGTCCGGACCGCTTGTGCATTACCGCGGTTGGCTGGAGCGGGATGCTTCGTAGGCGGCAAGTTCATCCGGCGTGTCGATGTCGACAGCGGCCGCTGGGCCGGCAGTGACCAGCCGAATGGCGTTGCCGCCTTCAGCCGCGATCAGTTGCTTCCCGCCCCTGTCGCCAGTGAGCTTCGCGAGTTCGCCAAACAAGCGCTTTGGCCACAGCACCGGGTTGCCTTGGCGGCCGTCGTCGAGCAAGGGGTAGACGACGCGGTCGCTCCCGCCCTCCACGAAGCTGCGGCACAATGTGGCGATCAACGCGCCATCGACCCCGGGCATATCGCCCTGCGCGATCAGCACACCGTCAATGTCTTCGGCGAGCGATGAAACGCCATGCGCGACCGACGTTCCCATGCCCTCGATATGCCGCGCGTTGTGAACGATACGGCACGCCTGGCCAGCAACTGCTGCTGTAACGCGTTCGCTCTGATGACCGGTGACGACCGTAATATCTGCGATGCCGCCGCGCTTGATCGCGGCGATAACGCGGACGGCCAATGGCACGCCATCGATCTGCGCCAGCAATTTATTGGCCTCACCAAACCGCGTCGATGATCCGGCGGCGAGCACGATCGCGGCGATAGTGGGCGTGGCCGGCACGGTTTTTCCTTCAAGCGGCTTTCTTGGTCTTCGGTCCGCGCACCGCACCGATCACCTCGGCCATGACGGAAACCGCAATCTCGGCCGGCGTTTGCGCACCGATGTCCAGACCGATCGGGCATTTGATGCGCGCGATCTCCGCAACCGAGAAGCCCGCCTCGATCAGACGTTCGGTGCGTTTCGCGTGGTTGCGCGAGCTGCCCAGCGCGCCGACGTATAAGCAGTCCGAGCGTAGTGCGAGCTTGAGCGCTTCGTCGTCGATATGTGCGACATGGGCCAGCACCACCACCGCGGTATAGGGATCGAGGCCGAGCCGTGGAATAACGTCTTGCGGCCACTCGGCGTGGACCGTCACATCGGGGAACCGGTCGGCGGAGGCGAATGCCGTACGCGGATCGACGATCAGAACTTCATAGCCGATGAGCTTGGCGATCTGCGTTGCAAGTTGCGCGATGTGTGTCGCCCCGATGATCAGCACGCGTGCGGGTGGCACCAGGGCCTGGACGAAGTGTTCGCCCTCACTGTTCACCTCGATCGCGCTTTTGCCCGTCCGGAAGCGCGCCACGATATCTGCCGGCACATCCTGTTCGCCGCGCTCGAACACTTGCCGCTGTCCGTCCGCCAGCCGCGTGCGGATGACGAGCCCGGTGCGGGCGGTCGTCGCGCCGATCGCCCGTTCGAGAAATTCGAGGCCGCCGCTGTCCCTGTCGAGCCGCTCGATGAACACGCGTACCTTACCGCCGCACGGCAAGCCGACGCTCCATGCCGTTTCATCGGCAACACCGAACGCCATCGTAACCGGTGCCTTGGCGGCCAGCACTTCGCCCGCCTCGGTGATGATCTCACCCTCGATGCAACCGCCCGATACCGAGCCTTGAAAAGAGCCGTCGGCCGCGATCGCCATTTGCCCGCCGACCGGCACCGGTGCCGAGCCCCAAGTGTCGACGACCGTCGCCAATGCCACGTGTCCATCACGCAACAACCAGCCCCGCGCCGCACGAAGCGCGTCGATTTCACCGTCCAATGCCATAACTTCGCCGGGTTCACTCATGTGATTGACATCCGCTCGCTTGAGTAACTAAGCCGCACGATCGACATAGGTATCGCCGCATTCCGGTTCCATATAGCACGCGATGAAATCGAAACGAACACGCACCCTGACGCTCTGGCTGGTGATGGCCGTCACGGCGATGGCATTGACTGCGGCAGGGCAACTGCCGGTCGAGCGAACGACGCTCGAGCCACGCGTGGGTCCGGCAATCACGACCGTACGCTCGTGGGGCTACCAGCTACAAAACCTCGGACTGCAGTCGATCGCCGATGGCACCGACCTGCTGGTCGTCGATTATTCGCGCGACGGCTCCGAGGCACGCGTCTTGAAGACCGGCGAGATCGAGCGCCTGCGCACGCGGGCGGACGGATCGAAGCGCATCGTCCTCGCCTACCTCTCGATCGGCGAGGCTGAAAGCTACCGCTACTACTGGCCCGAACGGGGGCTTACCGGGCGGCCCAGCTGGCTCGGCCATGAGAACCCGGAGTGGAAGGGCAACTACAATGTACGCTTCTGGCAATCCGGCTGGCAGAAAATCATCGTGCGCCCGTCGGTCTCGCTGCTAGACCGCCTGCTGGAACTCGTGCAGCCATCGCGACGCCCCTACCTCGACCGCATCATCGAAGCTGGCTTCGACGGCGTGTATCTCGACCGCGTAGACGCTTTCGACGAATGGAAAACGGAGAACCCCGGCTCGCAAGCCGAGATGGCCGACTTTGTCGGCAAAATCTCGTCGTACGCCAAGCGCCGCCGTCCGAATTTTGTGGTGGTTGCGCAGAACGGCGAGGAGCTTCTCCAGTCCGCGGATTACCGGCGCAGCCTCGACGCCGTTGCCAAGGAAGACCTGTTCTACGGTGCTGTCGGCACTGGTCAGGCCAACGATCCCGACAGCGTCAAGGGCTCGCTGGTCGAGTTGAACCGGATGAAGGGGGAGGGGCGGCCGGTGTTCGTCGTCGAATACCTGAGCGATGCCAACAAGCGCGCGGCCGTCTTGCGTCAGCTCAACCGGACTGGCTTCGTGGTTCAATTCGCCGAGCGCGATCTGCGCGAGATCCCCGAAAAGTAGGCGCACCGCCGTTGCTGCGATAGCACGAGTGGCAGGTTTGCCACGGATGACTGATGCGTCACTACAACGACTGACACAACTTGATCATCAAAGCGGTGGAAAGCGCCGCGATTCCGTCTCGCTCGCGACATTAGAATCAGTCAAATTCAACCTATGCGTGAATCGGTCAAGCGCGTGGTTGCGCGTCAGTTTGCAGGCCTGGCTCTGGCGGGGCTGCTGCTCTTTCCTCTATGTGTGTTCGTTGGCGACAGGACCAATTCAGTCAAAACCGCCGCAATTACTGGCGTATTGAGGGTGATCGACGGTGACTCGATCGTCCTTGATGACGTTCGCATTCGCCTTGAAGGCATCGACGCGCCGGAGACAACTCAAGCGTGTGGCCTACGCACCTCCGGACAATGGCGCTGCGGCGAGGGCGCAACCCAGCAGCTGATCAAATTGATCAACAAACGGCCAGTCGTCTGCGAAAATATGGGTCTCGACAAGTATCGCCGGACCTTGGGCCGGTGCCTTGCCGGCAACACAAATCTCAATGCCGAAATGGTCCGCACCGGCTACGCCTGGGCGTTCGTCAGATATTCGAAAGCCTACGTCGCGCAGGAGACCGAAGCGAAGGCTGCCCGAGCGGGTATCTGGCAGGGCGATGCGCAGCCGGCCTGGGAGTATCGTGCCCGCGCCTGGGCGACTGCTGAGGCGCAAGCACCGAGGGGCTGCACGATCAAGGGCAACGTAACCAACGCCGGGCGCATCTATCACATGCCGTGGAGCCCCTGGTACGAAAAGGTGCGCATGGATGAGGACGCGCGCGGCGTGCCGAAAGGCAAGCGCTGGTTCTGCTCGGAGACGGAAGCCCAGCAGGCCGGATGGCGCTCGGCCATGGCGCGATAGATCAGGCGGGCTTCAACGCTGCCACTGCGGGCGGGGAAGCCGGCACCGCGGGCGTAACAGTGGTCCCACCCGTCAAAACCGCCATCATCGCGGCGTGCTGGCCATCGGACTCGATGATCATGATCTTCTGCCAGATCTTCTGGCTGAGGCTCGCCGCCGTACGCTCGATGTCATTCACCGTTTCGGTCACCACCGGATCGGGGAAACTTTGCGCGTAGAGCACGGCCACCTTTGCGGTCAGCGACAACAGTTCAGAGCAGTAATCGAGATACCGCGTCAGCTCGAACGGCGTCAGCGTGCGCTTTGGCGAAGATGGCGTTGCCTGACTGACGCTGGCGGCTGAACTTGGATCCTTGGTCAGCTGATGCATGTCGATCACGTGCACGATCGAGCGCAACTCATGCAGCGCCTTCAACGCGCGCCGGCGCTTGCCACGTTCCTCCAGGCTGAACATGAAGAACAGCGTCGCGCCGGTCAGCACGACGATATTGAACGCAGCATCGATGCCCTGGATGGTACCGAACAGATCATCCGAAGCCTTGGTATTCGACAGGATGAGGAAGCCGACATAGCCCAGCAGCGCGAGCCCGGCGAGAAACACCAGGGTCACGAACGCGCGCCGGAAAATGGCCGGCTTCGCGATCATCGCGGCACGCGCGCTGGTGGCGGTTGCGATACCGGATAACTCGGCCGAGACGCCAGCGAGCCCCGCGCCGGGAAACCGCTCCGTGATGCGCCGCGTCAGCTGATCGAGCGACTGGACGATCTTATTGGCATCGAGCGTGCGATACATGGCGAAACGTCCCCTTCCCCGGGCGAGTGAGCAGCACACTGTAACAGCTCCAAAGCAGAGCTTATCACATCCGATCACGGAATTTTTAGTTGGCAGGCTCGCTGCGCTGACGCTGAAGTAGGGCAGCACCGGAGATCGCTCGATGAGCTTTGGAATACATCGATACACTCGACCGTGGGCTGGCGTTATCGCCG
>JANOOW010000067.1:0-9264 GCA_031421555.1 Hyphomicrobiaceae bacterium
AAGATCGGAATCGGCGGATGCGATGTGTCCATGCGCCGATGCCTTAGCGATGCTTCGCCAAACGATCAAGCGACCGCTGCGTGCGGGTTGCGCAAGACGTCGGCCTTGACCGGTCGCGGCTGACCGAATAGCGGCCCTTGCGCGAGTTCCACGCCGTACGACTTCAATTGGACGGCAATGGCATCGTCGGTGATGCCGCCGACGATCAGTGCCAGCCTTTGCTTGCCGACGTAGCGGCACACGTCTTCGGCGGGAACGACGCCACCGGCTGCTGGCAAACCGTCCATGAACACGCCGGCATCGAGCTTCACGAAAGCAAAGCCCGCCGCTGCGAGCGCCTCGAAGTCGAAATCGAGATCGGTGATGTCTTCGAGGCTGAAACGGAAACCGAGTTCAGCCATGTCTTTCAGCGTCGCCCACTGCAGATCGGAGAACACCCTGAGGTCACTCTGCGTGAACGACAACACGAGGCGGCTGCCCAGACTGTCGCCTTGACGATAGGTGTCGGCGAAGCGGTTGAGGAACCGGTCACTGACCAGCGACTCGCCGGACAACGTGGAGAACAGCGATCCCGGCTTGCCGCGATCTTCCATCCGCCACGCGACGCGCGCGGCACGCTCCACCTTGACCGCGTCGAGCAAAGGCAGCAGTCCGGAACCACGTGCTATGCGGCCGCTGCCGGCCGCCGATGTCAAATCTTCGTGGTCGCCCCATAACCGCACGGATACAACGTAGTGCTGCGCGCGGCGGTCGCCGAGGCCGAGGATCGGTTCGAGCATTACGTCCAAACGCTCGTTCTCAAGCGCTTCGGCAATAGCTGCGAGCCGATCGCGCGCTGGATCCGTCAAGCGGCGCTGCGGCACCGGAGGCGGCGTAGATGGCATGTAGGCACGGGGAGCATTGCGCGGCGGCATGTCCATGATGTCTGCGCCTCGCCGCTCCGGCTCAGCGTACCCGGCGTGGCGCATGGCATCGGCGGCTGCATGAAGCGCTGCGACCGAGGCATCGACCTCGACTGCTTGCGAGATACTCTTTTCCAGCTCGTCCTTCGCGGATTGGGCCATTACCGCTTGGCCTTGCGTGATGTCGGCTGCAAGTTTCTTGATGACGGCGTTGATCTGATCGATATCGGCGTCGCGCTTGTTCGATGTGTGCGATCCGGCAACGTCCGAAGGCTTGAAGTCCATCGCCACCGTGGCCGTCAACTCCGGCTCGAACGCCGCCGGTCCGGTTTGACCGCTTTTGCCGGGTGGTGCGACAGCTGCGCTCTTCGGACTGAAATTCCAGTAGTTGTCAAATCCAGCCACGGATGATGCCGGCGTCTCGACGCGGCGAATGGGGGCGGAAATTTCGGACTTGACGATGCCGGGTTGCGGAGCCTCCGCAGCCTTGGCTTCGTTCGCGGGCGCGGAAGTACTGATCACGGCTGGCGCAGCAGCCGGAACCAGCTCGCGCTTCACCGGCTGCCGGCCTAGCTGGTGTTCCAGACGGGCGAGCTCACGGCGCAACTGTTCGACATGTTCGCTGCGGTGAACGAGAATGTGCGTCGACAACAAGGCGACGTAAACCGACAGTGCTGCGACGACCGCCAGCCAGAGTGCGAATGCGAATTGAAGATGTAAACCGATGCCTAGCGCCAGCGCGACCACGGTCATGCAAAGCACGACCAAGCTGCCGCGGACTGGATCGCGATTTGGAATGTTAGATCGAATGTGATTGCGGGCGATCGTCATGGCCGGTGCTGTCTTTCGAAACTTCGCACCCTTCAAGGGGCGCAAGCAAGCCGATTCGTTTCGTTTGAGCATCCAGGCGTTGCAGGCCCCATGCAACGGCGCGTTAACAACAATCACCAGTTTTCGACCATCTGTACCTGGCAAAAAAGCGGGAACCCGTAGGCTCCCGCTTGATAACCCGGTTCGTTTGCAGGCCTTATGCGACCGCGCGCAACACAGTCGCGATCTTGTCGCGGATCTCCGTTAGATCATCAGTTGTCGCAATCAACGGCGGCGCCACGATCAGCGTGTCACCGGAAACCCGGCAGTAGAGATCGTGCTCGTGATACATGCGCTCGATTGCCTCATAACCGCGAGCGCCGGGCTTGCCGCCCGCCGCGTCGAGATCGATACCGGCCATCAGACCGATCGTCCGTATATCGGCGACGTTCGGTTCCGTCTTGAGGCTCATCATCAATTCGGCAAACAGCGCCTCATGTTTTAGAGCTTTCTCGAACAGACCTTCATCGCGATAGAGGTTCAACGTCGCGATGCCGGCCGCGACGGCGAGCGGATGGCCCGAATAGGTGTAGCCATGGAATAGCTCGACCAGATAGTCGGGGCCGGTCATGTGCGTTTCGTAAATGCCCTTGCGGACCATGACGCCCGACATCGGCACCGAGCCGTTGTTGACGCCCTTGGCGAAGGTGATCATATCCGGCACGATGTTGTAGCGCTCCGAGGCAAAGCCGTGTCCGAGACGGCCGAAAGCCGTGATCACTTCATCGAAGATCAGAAGAATGCCATGGTCGGCGGTGATCTTGCGCAGCCGCTCGAGGTAGCCCTTGGGCGGCGCGAGACAGCCAGTCGAACCGGCCACCGGCTCAACGATGACAGCTGCGATCGTCGACGCGTCGTGCAACGCGATCAGTTTCAGTAGATCATCGGCCAGATGTGCGCCCCACTCTGGATCGCCAATCGAGAATGCCTGCTTCGAGCGATCGTAGGTGGTCGGGAGATGGTCCACGCCTTGCAGCATGTTGCCGAAGGCCTTGCGATTGTTGACCATGCCGCCAACCGAAAGCCCGCCGAAGTTTACGCCGTGGTAGCCGCGCTCACGACCTATGAAGCGCGTACGTCCGCCTTCGCCGCGTGCCTTGTGGTAGGCGAGCGCAACCTTGAGCGCGGTGTCGACGGCTTCCGACCCGGAGTTTGCAAACAGCGCATAATCGAGATCGCCAGGCGCCATCAGTGCAAGGCGCGATGACAGTTCGAACAACTGCGGGTGGCCGTACTGGAAGGGTGGCGCGAAATCGAGCTTGGCGGCCGCCTGCTGGATCGCCTCGACGATCGGCGCGCGGCAATGGCCCGCGTTGACGCAAAACAGGCCCGACGAGCTGTCAATTACCTTGCGGCCATCGGGCGTGAAGAAGTGCATATCCTTCGCACCGGAAAACATCCGCGGTTTCTTCTTGAACGCGCGATTTGGCGTAAACGGCATCCAATAGGGTTCGAGCTCATTCGGCTTCATATCGAGGGGAGCCATAAAATCCTCCGGGGGTTGGAACATTGCGTGCTGTGCGGCGACATCGAAAAATCAGGCTGTTTATTAGCATGCTGTGCAAGCCTTCGAAAGCGGATCGACGATGCATGCGCCATAGACGACTACAACCAGCTGTTCTGCGCCGCTAGTCGCGCTGCCGCATCGAAGAATTGCGCAATCAGCGGGACGCGCCGGCGTTCGGCCCGGCAGATGGCATATTCGGCGACCGCCAAATCGGCGCCTTGGATGGTGAGCGTGGTCAGGCGTGGATCGCCACCGGCTTCGCTGGCAAATACGACACCTGCTCCGAAACCAGCGGCAACAGCTTCCCGCACGGCTTCGCGCGTGGCCACATCGAACACCTGCCCGGGTTTGATGCGCGCCACCTCGAGCCGTTGCTCGATCACCTCGCGGGTAATTGACCCTTTTTCCCGGACAACGAGGTCGCGGCCCTGGAATTCACCCAGCCGCACGCGCTTGCGTGGCGCCAAGGGATCTTTCCGCGAGACCAGGAGCACCAGCCGGTCCTGGCGAATTCGGGTGACCGATAGCCTGGGATCACTGGTTGCGCGCGCCATCACCCCGACGTCGGCCTCCTCATTCAGCACCTGCGCCGTTACCTCGGACGAGTTGCTGATGCGCAGCGTGAACTTGAGTTCTCCGGACGCCTTCTTCATCAGGCCGAGCACCGGCAGTACGTGTATCGCGCTATCGGCGCTGACCCGAAGCGCACCGGTCTTTCCGGTCTTCGTACCATCGAGCGTACGCTCGACTTCGCGGATCGCGTCACTTAGCCGGGCCGTCGAAAGAAGCAGCGCCTCTCCCGCTTCCGTTAACCTCACGCGCCGGCCGGTGCGTTCGAACAGCCGCTTGCCGATCGCGGTTTCGAGCGATCGCACTTGCCCCGAGAGTGTCGGCTGACTGACGCCGGATAACCGAGCTGCATGGGTAAAGCTGCCGGCCGTCGCGACGCGATGAAAAGCCAATATCAGCGTCAAGTTCATGCCAGAAGCCGTTCGACAAATGCCGGCACGGCCTTGGTTGCGGGTCCGTGAATTGCTTCGTCGAAGAGGTTCAGCGAAGGCTCCAGGTTGAGTTCGACCGTGCGCGCGCCGGAGCGCCGGGCCAGGGAAACGAAGCCAGACGCCGGGTAGACGTTGCCGCTGGTGCCAATGGAGATGAAGAGATCCGCTTCGGTGAGGGCATGTTCGATCTGCTCCATGTGGTAGGGCATCTCGCCAAACCAAACGACATCGGGGCGCAGTTGTCCTGCGGCGGCACATGCCGGACACAGCGATGATGACGTGATATCGCCGGTCCAAGGCTCGCGTGCATTGCACCCGAGGCACCACGCTTTCAGCAACTCGCCGTGCATGTGTATCAAGTGGCGCTGGCCAGCTGCTTCGTGCAACGCGTCGATGTTCTGGGTTACGACGAGCACACTGCCGGCGTGCTCCGCCTCCAGTCGCGCCAGTGCGAGATGCGCCGCGTTGGGTAACGCGGCAGCATGATCCTTCCGCCGTGTGTTGTAGAATGCCTGCACGCGATTTGGGTCGCGCGCGAAGGCTTCGGGTGTCGCCACATCTTCGATGCGCACCTTCGACCAGATGCCGCCTTTGTCTCGAAACGTCGCGAGACCGGATTCAGCCGACAGCCCGGCGCCGGTCAAAATGACGATGTTTTTGTAGTTCGGCATGAGCTGACTCTCTCGGGAGCGTGCGTCGAATTGCTGAGCCGCTCAATGCGCGCAATGCTTATCTTGTAGCAGGAAAGCGAGGCAACCGATGGCAGATCCTATTGCGCAAGCGGTGCAGATGGCTGGCAACACCGCACGCTTTGGCTGGTACTATGGCATCAACTGGTTGATGGACCGCCAGGCGTCCCGGCTGGGTGCGGCCAAGCCCAGCTATAAACCTTCCCGCCCCGTTCCCACCAAGCAAGAGATCCTTCGCGATCTATCGCAACTTTTCATGGCCGACGCGGCGGCTGTGAGCGCGGGCCTTTATCCGCCTGGCACAGACGAGGGCGGCTCCATCGGCGATCACTTTGCCCGGCTGCGCTTGATGATGGCCGATCTGCCGGGTGCACTCGAACGGCGTGACATGAAAGACGCAGAGACGGCCCGCAAACTGCCCAGCGCGGATGGTCTGCCCGACTATTTCACGCAGGATTTCCATTACCAGACGGGTGGATACCTGTCGGCGGATTCCGCCAAGCTGTATGACGTGCAAGTGGAGACGCTGTTTTATGGATCGGCCAATGCAATGCGGCGCACGGCCCTTTGCCCGATCGCTGAGTTCATCCATGGCCGCGACCAGCGCCAGCTGTCGATGACGGATGTTGCGTGCGGTACCGGTCGCTTCCTGCGGCAGGTGAGAATAGCGTTCCCAGCTCTGAAACTCACTGGTTTGGATCTGTCCGAACCCTACCTTGCCGAGGCCACGCGTCACATGGGCAACCTACGGACGGCGCAGCTGATCAATGCCAATGCCGAACATCTTCCGTTGGAGACGGCAAGCCAGGATATCGTCAGCTGCATCTTCATGTTCCACGAACTGCCACCCGATGTACGCCGGACGGTCGCTGCTGAAATGTCGCGCGTGCTTAAGCCAGGCGGACTTATGGTCTTCATCGATAGCCTGCAGATCGGCGATCGCCCCGGATGGGACGGCCTTCTGGAAACGTTCCCGATGCGGTTCCACGAACCCTACTTCCGCCACTACGCGACCGACGATCTTGATCGCGTGTTCTCTGATGCGGGCCTAGCGCCGGTGTCCTCGCAGCCGGTTTTTCTGTCCAAGCTGATGGTTCGCCGGAAAGTTTGAGATGAGCCTCAAAACATGGCCGGATGGACACGGTCGGGAGGCGTGTGGCCATCCAGGAACGTCTTGATGTTGATGATCACCTTCTCGCCCATGTCGATGCGCCCTTCGATGGTGGCCGATCCCATGTGCGGCAACGCCACCACCCGGTCGGACGCCAGCAGCTTCGGGTTGATCGCCGGCTCATGCTCGAACACGTCCAGACCAGCGCCTGCGATCGCACCAGCCTCGATCAGCCGCGCGAGTTCATTCTCGTCGATCACTTCGCCTCGAGCTGTATTGACGATGTAGGCGGTCGGTTTGAGCAATTTCAAACGGCGTGCCGACAGTAAATGATAGGTCGCCGGCGTGTGCGGACAGTTCACCGATACGATGTCCATGCGCGAGATCATTTGATCGAGCGAATCCCAGTATGTGGCCTCGACCTCCTGCTCGATCGCTTCCGGCAGACGGCGGCGGTTGTGATAATGAATTTGCAGGCCGAACGCCTTCGCCCGTTTTGCTACGGCCAACCCGATTCGACCCATGCCGATGATGCCGAGCCGCTTGCCGTAAATGCGTTGGCCGAGCATCCAGGTCGGCGACCAGCCTGTCCAAGGGCTGCGGGACGAGCGCAATGCGGCCGCACCCTCGGTCAAGCGCCGCGGGACGGCAAGGATTAGCGCCATCGTCATGTCGGCGGTATCCTCGGTAAGGACGCCAGGCGTGTTGGTGACGATGATGCCGCGATTGCGCGCCGTATCGAGATCGACGTTATCGACGCCGGTACCAAAATTCGCGATCAACTTCAGCTGCGATCCGGCTTGCGCCAAAACCGCGCGATCAATGCGGTCCGTGACTGTCGGCACGAGAACGTCGGCGAGCTTCACCGCTTCGATGAGCTGCGCCTGCGACATCGCCTTATCGTCGACGTTGAGACGGGCATCGAACAGCTCGCGCATACGCGTCTCGACCAGATCCGGCAACTTGCGGGTGACGATCACGATAGGCTTCTTTGCCGGGTTGGGCATGGTTTGTCGTTTTGCTCCGCTGGCGGGTTCGGTCCGGATTCCAGTTCTTACAATGAAAGCCAAAGGCGCCGGCACATCTTGCGCCGCGTCATTTCTGACCTTACCCCTTCGGCATAACAGATGGTCTTGCCGTTGACAAAGTCCCGGTCAAGAATTCCTTATCGATTGCCTGCGATTCAGCACCAAGGACTTCCCCTGATTCGGCTTTGTCATACAGTGCGCATTTGGACCGGTTTGGCTTGGCTGGCAGCCGTTTCGGCGCTGCCCTTGGCCTGCGCCCATGCGCAGGCTGGCGACCCGGCAAGCTCAACCTCCGGCTTGGCGGTACCACGGTTCGTCAGTTTGAAGTCGGACCGTGTAAACTTGCGCAGCGGGCCCGGCACCGAGTACCCCACGACGTGGGTATTCCGGCGGGCCGGCATGCCGGTCGAGATTATGAAAGAATTCGAGGCGTGGCGGCAGGTACGCGATGCCGAGGGTGCCACCGGCTGGGTGCTGCAGACCATGTTGTCAGGCCGCCGAACCGCAGTCGTTACACCCTGGGAGGCAAAGTCCGGCCAGCCCCCGGTCGAGGTCGCGTTGAAAGATGACGACCGCGAGTCCGGCCGCTCGGTCGCGATGGTCGAAGCTGGCGTGATCGCCAACGTTCGGAGCTGCGACAAGCGTTGGTGCGCGGTCGTGATCGGCGACTTCAAAGGGTATCTCGAGCAGAACAAGCTGTGGGGCGTCTACCCGGGCGAAATCGTGAAATAGCGCTCAGCGGTACAGTGGTCAGCCTTTTGGCGCCAAGCGCACGACCACGTCGATGTGACTGATCACCATTCCATCGGGCGCATCTGGAACGCCATCGACCTGAATCTTGTCTTCCGGAATGTCGACGAGCCGGCCCTCGCGCTCGTAAAAAAAATGATTGTGGTTAGACGTGTTGGTGTCAAAATAAGCTTTCGAACCGTCGATCGCCAACTCGCGCAAGAGACCGGCGCGTTTGAACTGATGCAGCGTGTTGTAAACGGTCGCAAGCGATACCCGCTCACCCGCGCCGACGACTTCGCCGTGCAGCATCTCGGCGGTTGCGTGACGATGACCCCGTCCAAACAGAAGTTCGCCCAGCAGTAGGCGCTGACGCGTCGGCCGCAACCCAGACCGGCGGAGGATCTCGGGTATGTTCGTTGCCAGCGTCATCCCAGTCGCTCTTTGCTCGTGTTCGTCGTGAGCACAGCTTTTCCTAACCATTACAATCGACTTACCCATACCAAGCCGCAGCCGATAGGGCAATGGGTGTGGTCACACCTTGGCTGGCCGCCCAATGCTCGCATAGCTCAACCCGGCGGCTACGGCGTCACTTGGTTGAAAGATATTGCGCAGATCGACCAAGGCGTTGCCTCGCATTGCAGCGTTCAGGGCAGACAAGTCCAGCGCCCGAAACTCGTTCCATTCGGTCAGTACGACGGTTACATCCGCCCCAGCCGCCGCCGCTAGCGCGTCTTCGCACCAGACGACCCCCTCCAGGAGCGAACCACCAAATTTTTTCCCCTGTGGATCATAGACTTGCACGCGCGCGCCTTTTTCCATCAGCATCGGCACAATGACAAGGCTGGGTGCGTCGCGCATGTCGTCGGTGTTCGGCTTGAAGGTGACACCCAAGATTGCGACGGTCTTGTCGCGAACCGAGCCGCCAACTGCCCGCTCGATGCGGCCGGTCATTGCAATCTTGCGCTCGTCGTTGACGCGGCCGACCTGCTCGACCAGCGATAGCGGCGCGCGATATTCCTTGCCGGTGCGGGCGAGCGCCGAGACGTCCTTGGGAAAGCACGATCCGCCATAGCCTGGGCCTGGATGGAGGAACTTATCGCCGATGCGGCGGTCCTTGCCGATCGCGCTGGCGACTTCCTGCACGTCGGCGCCCACCTCCTCGCACAAATCGGCAACCTCGTTGATGAAGCTGATCTTCATGGCGAGAAAGGCGTTGGCCGCATATTTCGCCAATTCCGCCGACTCGCGGTTAACGAACATCAGCGGCGCGTTGCGCAACGCCAGAGGCTTGTAGAGGCGTTCCATCACAGCGCGGGCACGCGGCTCGTCGCAACCGACAAGCACTCGATCTGGATGTGTAAAGTCTTGAATTGCCGAGCCCTCGCGCAAAAACTCCGGGTTCGAGCAAACCGCGAAATCGGCGT
>JANOOW010000068.1:0-1894 GCA_031421555.1 Hyphomicrobiaceae bacterium
TCGATAGCCATGATGGACATGGTTGCCCTTCCCCAGATGCGGTACCGCGGCTGGCTGCGCATCGAAGATTTCGTGATGCTGCAGAATGCCGGTTCGTTTGCCGAAGCCGGCAAGACCGAGTTGATCGAGGGAGAAATCTTCAGGGTGAACGCGCAATTTGTCCGGCACGCGTACGCCAAATCGATGTTGCACCTCGCGATCGACCGTGGACTGCGCGCGATAAATTCGCAGCTGGTCGTTCTCGTCGAGGCCTCGGTCGCGATGCCGCCGTTCGATATGCCCGAACCCGATCTGGTGATCACCGAAAAGCCGTCGCAAGGCGGCCCGCTGTCGTTCAACGGCGTCGCGCTGATCGTCGAGGTTGCCGACACAACGCAGAAGTTCGACCTCGGCCGCAAAGCCTTCGTCTACGCGCGCAGTCGGATACCCGAATATTGGGTCGTCGACCTGACCGACAACGTTATCGTCCGGCACTGGGCCCCGGGTGAGGCGGGATATGGGGAGAGTGACCGGGTGCCGATCGGCGAGGCGGTTGTGTCGATGACGATTGAGGGGTTGGTGGTGGCGACGGGCGAGCTGACGGCGCTGCCCGAGAGGAATTGAGGGCCGATCAGCTGGAACGTTTTGAGCAGAGTCACTGCGATCGGTCTTGCTAGGCTTCAGGTGGCGCTTCCATCCAAACTGGCTGACACGGACCCTTTCTTGGCTTCAAGCTTCGTCTCGGCGATATTTTTGATCCGTTCGAGCCGCTCTTGGCGCTGATACCGAGCGACGTACCATTCGTCAAAAAGCATCTCAACGAGTTCGATGAGAACCTGCGCTTCGTCCGGATCGACCTCTACAATAAGGTCTATATCCTTGTGCATGTGCGCGCCGATGTTGCCAATCCCGCGAACTTGATCGATAGCTTCCACGCTCTCCTCACTTACGCCGCTAGGTGCATGACCGCTGTCGACTAAAGCCTTAAGAGCCTTGATCTCATCATTCAGAGTCCTTTTGTCCCTAATGTTACAGAAATCACGGATCATGCTTTGTAGACAGCGTCGTACTAGCGTCGCAGCCGCTTTTGGGCTGAGGTCGCGGATGGAACAAGCTTCATCATAGTCCACGCGCAAGGCGTAAGGAATGTAGTTAGGTTGCGGTTTGCTGCTGGATTTCGGTAACAGCCTATGGGTTAGATACTTTCGCTGTCTGCCGTGATCGCCCGTATAGACAAAACCGTATAGGTCGAGCGATAGCGATATGCGTTTGCAGTCCGGGTTAGTGCAGGCATAAGCTTGCGTGGCATAGCTAGTCTGGATGGGCAGTGCGCCCGCCAGCGAAATCGCGACGTGATCCACTTGTTTACTGTCGTCACCGACCATCTGCGCGAAATTGCAGAATGGGCAGACCCACCGTTCCATATTTCCTGCACCTAAGCGTCAGTGTTAACGAGCGAGCGCAACGATAGTAGCTATTACTGCAACCGGTGTACTCGACCTACCGCGTCAGCCGCTTATACGTCAGCCGCGTCGGCCGATCCGCCGCATCTCCCAACCGCGCACGCCGATCCGCCTCATACGCCTGGAAATTGCCCTCGAACCACTCGACGTGGCTGTCGCCTTCGAAGGCGAGGATGTGCGTCGCCAGGCGGTCGAGGAAGAAGCGGTCGTGGCTGATCACCACGGCGCAGCCGGCGTAGCTTTCGAGCGCTTCCTCGAGCGCGCGCAGCGTCTCGACGTCGAGGTCGTTGGTCGGCTCGTCGAGCAGCAGGACGTTGCCGCCCTCCTTGAGCATCTTCGCCAGATGCACGCGGTTGCGCTCGCCGCCCGATAGCTGGCCGACCTTCTTCTGCTGGTCGGCACCCTTGAAGTTGAACGCCCCGACATAGGCGCGGCTCAAGACCTCGTTCTTG
>JANOOW010000069.1:0-11156 GCA_031421555.1 Hyphomicrobiaceae bacterium
GTTTTTCTCAGTGTTCGATGTGAGCACCTATTCACACCGCGAATATCCACATGTTTGACACGACCAGCAACCCTCCAATCGAACTAGAGACGGATTGGCGCAGCGGGGGCAAAATCGTCCTTGTGAGACCGATCCGCGGCCGGCGTCACTGAATGATGTATCGGCACCGCCGGCGAACTTACGCGCTGCCGCGGCTGTGCTATCCGCCCGTGTATCAGCCGCCCCGCTGGCGGGCCCCGCATGCCCGGAAAAGACGCGGGCTTCTCCGACCCGGATAGCTTCCCTTTGCTCGACCGGCTCGATCATGACGCCACCGGCCGGAGCACCAGTACCACCCGGGCCCTTTAATCCGGCTTTCCCGGAACCAGGCACTGAACCCGCAGCATCCGGATCCGCGCGATCCAGCATGCCTTTCTTTCCCAAAGGCTCACCCCGCTTGAGAAAGCCGATGCGCACCATGTGCATCTCGATGACTTCTCCGATGGCGGCAAGCAGGCTCGGTACATACCGGCCATCCATCCAGCGTCCGCCTTGCGGATCGAAGATCGCCTTCAGCTCCTCCACCACGAACGCAAGGTCTCCACCGCGGCGGAAAATGGCGCTGATCATGCGCGTCAGCGCAACCGTCCAGGCGTAGTGTTCTAGGTTTTTCGTATTGATGAAAATCTCGAACGGGCACAAACGGCCGCCCCGTTCGATATCGTTGATCGTGATGTAAAGAGCATTGTGTTGGCCAGGCCAACTCAACTTGTAGGTGAAGCCTGCTAGTACCGGATCCCGCTCCAACGGCTTCGACATGTATACAACCGCCGACTGCGGCTCGCTAGCTGCAGACGAAACCGGCGCCATGGCCACCAGTGGCGCCATTACCACCGTGCCGGGCGAACTCGCCGACAGCACGCTGCCCGTCACGGCGTTCGGACGGAAGGTGGTGCAGCCTTTCAAACCCGCATCGTAGGCATCCAGATAAATGTCCTCGAAGGCCGAAAAGGTTATCTCCGCGGGGCAGTTGATCGTCTTCGAAATCGAGCTGTCGACAAAGCGCTGCACACCGGCCTGCATCGCCAGATGTTGTACCGGTGACAAGCCAGCTGCCGTGACGAACGGGCTCCCGCCGATCGCGCCCAAGCGCTTATGCAAGGCATACGCATAATCTTCCACGTGTTCTTCGCGCGTACGTCCATCGGACTCGAGAACGCGACGGCTATAGGCGAAATCGAACACCGGCTCGATTCCGCTGGAAATGTTGCCAGCAAGCAGCGAAATCGTGCCGGTGGGCGCGATCGACGTCAGGCAGCCATTGCGCACGCCCGATCTGGCAACCTGCGCGCGGGTCGATGGCTCGAGCGCCAGCACGTTTGGACGGGAATTGAACTGGTCCGCGTCATAGAGGGGAAAGGCACCTTTCTCCGCCGCCAGTTCTGCACTTGCACTGTAGGCGGCGTTCTGGACCACCGACATCCACTTTGACGCGGCATCGACACCAGCTGCTTCTCCGTAGTGCAGGCCGCACATGATCAGCGCATCGGCAAGCCCGGTCACGCCGAGACCGATACGGCGCTTCGCGCGCGCTTCCTTCGCTTGCGCTTCGAGCGGGTAGCGGGAGATATCGATGACGTTGTCAAGGAACCGGACCGCAAGCCGCACGCGCTCTTCGATGCGAGTGATATCGAGACCCGAGCCGGTGGC
The DNA here is from genome assembly GCA_031421555.1 of Hyphomicrobiaceae bacterium. Lineage (GTDB taxonomy): Bacteria > Pseudomonadota > Alphaproteobacteria > Rhizobiales > Hyphomicrobiaceae > JAKFWF01. The sequence goes on from JANOOW010000069.1 coordinate 1,690, forward strand.
AAACGGGCGCTCGACAAACCGCGTCAGATTGATCGAACCCAGCAGGCACGCGCCGTAGGGCGGCAATGGTTGCTCGCCGCACGGGTTCGTCGCTCGAATATCTTCGCAATAGGCGAGGTTGTTCGTCAGGTTGATGCGATCGATAAAGATTACGCCAGGCTCGGCATATTCATACGTCGCGCGCATCATCTGATCCCACAGCGCGGCAGCATCGACCGTGGCGTAGACACGTCCCTCGAACACGAGATCCCAGAGGCTTTTCGTTCGCACAGCCTTGATGAACAGATCCGTTACCAGCACCGACAGATTGAAATTGCGCAACCGCTTGGCGTCGGCCTTGGCGGCGATAAACGTCGCGATATCCGGATGATCGCACCGCATCGTCGCCATCATCGCGCCGCGCCGCGCACCGGCCGACATGATGGTGCGGCACATCGCATCCCAGACATCCATGAAACTGACCGGCCCCGATGCATCGGCGCCGATACTGCGGACGAGGGCGCCCATCGGCCGGAGCGTCGAGAAATCATGACCGATCCCGCCGCCCGCCTGCATCGTCAACGCCGCTTCGCGCACCTGGTCGAAGATCGAACTCAAGTCGTCTTCGATGCGGCCCATGACGAAGCAGTTGAACAGCGATACCGCGCGGTTCGTACCCGCGCCGGCAATGATCCGCCCGGCTGGCAGAAAACCAAAATCGGCCAGCCCCGTTGTAAACTTTTCGGTCCAAGCTGCCTGCGCCTGCTCGCCACCCGGTTCTGCTGCGGCCGCCGCCCGCGCAAGACGCGCCCAGGTGTCGTCGATCGTCGCGTCGACTGGTGAACCATCGATCGACTTGAACTGGTATTTCTGCGCCCAAATCCGCTTGGATATAGGAGCGATATCGAACGGATGTGGATGCAGGCTCATGGGATACTCGCTCAAACTGAACCGGTAATGTGCCTCATCGGCGCATCCAAGTCAATTTTTGTTCTTATATTGTTCCGTTTTTGTCTTCGACTATGTTAATGCTGCCTCGATGATCAAACGCGTCGACGCCTGCTCTATGCGCTCCTCGAGTTCGCGCTTGAAAGTGGTGCGCGGAAGCCCTGCCGGCAACGGTTCGAGAATCTCGACGACAATCGTTCCGGGATACCGGATCAAACTGCGCCGCGGCCAGTAGACGCCGGAGTTCAGCGCCACGGGAACGCACGGCAGTCCAAGCCCTTCGTAAAGTGCCACGACCCCGGGTTTGTAATCCGGCGGAGAACCGGGCAGGCTTCGGGTACCCTCGGGAAAGATCAAAATTTCACGGCCCTCGGCTGCTCGCGTCCGCGCATCGCGGATCATTGCCTTCAAGGCGGCGGCAGCTCGCCCGCGCTGGATCAGGATATGGCCGAACTTCATCGAGAACCAGCCATAGAAAGGGATCCAGAGAAGTTCGGCCTTCATCACGAGCGCGGGATCGCGGAAGACGGGGACCAACGCGAAAGTATCCCAAGCGGATTGATGTTTCGCGGCAACGAGAAATGCACCCGCCGGCAGGTTTTGGCGGCCGCGGACCTCGATTTTTGTGCCGGCGATGACGTCCAAAAGCCAGAGGCTGACACGAGCGTGCGCGCGTGCACCTGCCATCGCCCAACAGCGCGGGGCGAATAGCAACGGACTTCCGAGAATGACGAAAGCTGCGGTGCAACCATAAAATGCAATGGCGAACACGAACGAGCGCAGGCACAATCCCAGCGGCAGCGCTGCTTCACGAGAGTGCAACACCGGTGCGGTCACGATCGGTTCGTCGATATGCTTGTCACGCGATCGGCGCTGGCCGGCTCCCGCATCCCATGGATACGGGCCGCGACCAGACGCGTCGCGACGGGCAGAAAGCGTAGATACTCCACGATCAGCGCCCGCGTCGCCCCAAAGTGAAGCCACCATGGCGTTGCCTGGAGGCGGCGTGGCACAACTGGATGGGCAACGAGCGTTACGCCCGGCATGGCAATGCCGATCTCGGCCAGAGATCTCGGCATGTGATAGCTTGCCGTGACGATGATCAAGCTCTTGAACTGGCGCTGGCTTGCCCATTCTCGCGCCTCGCCAGCGTTACCGTAGGTGTCGAGCGCTTCGTAGCCGACGTCGACGCAGCAATCGAACTTCTGAACACTGAGATTTGTCAGCCGCAAAAGGTCCTCCCGGCTGGTCCGCCGGTTGACGCCCGAGATCAACAAGCGCCGGCCCTTGCCAGCATCGAGCAGCCGGGCCGCCTCGCGAATGCGTGCCTCGCCGCCGGTCAAGGCGACGATGGCATCCGCGCGCTGGATCGAGCCCAGGACGCTGGGGATGGAACGGGTCGCGATCGCGGCGAATACCACGAACCCACTCAACAGAAGACCCAGGCTTGCGCCGGCTATCCCGATCAGTACAGCCTTGGTCTGCCTGGATGTCATCACTCTGCCGTTGGCACTCCTGCCTCGACGCAGCACATGTACTCGTACTCGATGTTATCGCCATATTACCGCGTTTGCGAGCGATCCCCGGCAAAAGATGGCCGGCGAATTCAGCGCATCGTCGCTGAACCGCTGATGAGCGTCAATTGCGACTGTGCAGAATACGGTAAACGCTCAGCCGCGACGTGAACATGCACAGGCCGGCTACGACGCCGACGAGCAGGACCAAGACGCCATAACCCATGAGGTCCAGCGTGCCGGTGCCGACAAGACGGCGCATCTCGGCCAAACTCATACTGCCACCGCCGAGCAGCTCCATGATAGTGGGCATCACCGCAAACACGACCATTGCCGATATTGCTCCGACGAGCCCGGCGCGGATGCCGACCCGCATGAAGTTACGCTCGAATTCGCGGGCGATGAAGCGGTCGGTGGCGCCGACGAAGTGCAGCACTTCCACGATCTCGCGGTTCGACGCCATCGCCGCTCGTGTCGCCGAAACGATGATCGCCGTCGTTGCTGCCGCGACAAGAAACAGGATCGCGATGCCCGCCAGTGCGAAAGACCGGGTAACGGTACGGATCTGCTGCTGCCATTGGCGATGATCGTCGAGGGTCACGCCCTTGAACTGCTTGGCAAGATTTGCCCGCAGACCTTCAAAGTCGGGCGGCCCCAGCCGGTCGAGTTCGAGCGCGACCAGACGCGGCAACGGCAGCGTCTTGAGTGCATCGGAGGTGCCGAGCCACGGCTCCAGCAGCCCGCTGCTTTCCTCGATCGGCAAAGTCCTGACGTTACGAATGCCCGGCTGCTTACCGAGGAACGCAGTCACCTCGCGCAACGTCTTTTCGGTATCGGCCTTGTCGCGTGGCTCGACCTGCACGGTGACTTCGCTGGCGATATCGCGCAGCCAGGCCGACGCCGACTGGTTCATCATGTAGACCGCCCCCGCTGTCAGGCAGGCGAGGAAACACATGATCGATATCACAAGCGTGAGCGAGTTACCGGTGACCGAACTCGACGGCACGATAGGCGCATTGGCCAGCGCCTTTTCCGGTTTCTGGGCCCGCGCCGGCGCCGCGATTTCGCGTGCAACTGCCGGCTGGGGTGATTGAATCTGCTTGTTTGCAGGCGGGCGCTGCGTCTGCGGTACTTCGCGCGACTGGGGGCGCTGCTGCGGCTGATGGTTCAGCTGGTCGCCGGGGCGGCGGCCCGTGTAGGGGCTGGTATAAGGATCGGCCGGTGCATCGAAGCGCGGGTCGACATTGCGGGTATGGCGCTGCTGCCCAGCGGCTTGCGGATCTAGGCGCTGATCACGTGGATCGGGCGGGGCTTCCGGGCGCTGCGCTGGCTCATCGTATGATTCGTAGAACGCATCATAGGCATCGCCCTGGCCGGGAACCGTCCCCTTCGGGAACATCGCGGGCCTGTCATATGATCTTGACATGGCCCTCGTGCAGCTCCAAGCGCGGCGCCTTGAATTGCCGCATGAGTTGATGATCGTGGGTCGCGATGATGACCGACGTGCCGAGCCGGTTGAGCTCGATGAAAAGACGCAACAAACGGCGCGCCATCTGCGGATCGACGTTACCGGTGGGCTCGTCCGCAAGCAGCAGCTCCGGCTTGCCGATAACCGCGCGCGCGATCGCAGCCCGCTGTTTCTCGCCACCCGACAAGACGGACGGATAGCCGTGCATGCGATCCCCCAGTCCCACCCATTGCAGCAGATCGGTTACGTCTTCCTTATAATCGGAAATCTGCTTTCCCGATACCCGCAGCGGCAACGCCACGTTTTCCCACGTCGTCAAGTGATCGAGCAGCCGGTATTCCTGGAAGACAAACCCGATACGCCGCCGGAACTGGGCGCGCTTCTTGGGATCGACGCGGCTGACATCTTGACCAAACAGCTGGAGTTGGCCTGCCGTCGGGTGGATCGACATGAACAGCAGGCGCAGCAGCGAAGTTTTTCCAGCGCCAGACGGACCGGTCAAGAAGTGGAACGAGCCTGGACGCAGGTGAAAATCCACCTCACGCAGGATGTCAGACCCACCTCCATATCTCAAACCGATTTTCTGTAGCCGGATCACAAGCGAATCGACCTTCCACCAACGAAGTGCCGGTCAGCTTATGTGCCAACCGGAGCTTGTGATCAATCGGTGAGGAATGTGGCACCGTCGTGTGCGCCTTATGGCGGCACTTCAGCTTTCGACGCAGCTCAGTTGGTTTTTGCAGGCGTGGTGGTCGCAGGCGAGACCGCTTGCCCACTCGCACTCGGCGCAAAAAACACATCGGCCCGCATGCCCGGCATCAACGATCCCGGCGCCTCGACATCGATCAGCACTTCGAGCGCATCGAGATCGGTCGGGCGGCGGGGTCCGCGACTGGCGAGGCGGGGCGGCGCCAGCGATTGGCCAAGGGTCGTCACGGTGCCGGCAAAATCGCGGCCCGGAAAGGCGTCGGAGCGGATCACGACCTTCTGTCCGGCGCGTACTTTGCTCACGTCACGTTCCTCGACTTCCGCGCGAACGCGCAATCCCGTGAGGTCGCCAACGATAACCAGCGCCTGGTCCGGTCCTGGTGCAACCGTCTCGCCGGCCTTGGTGAGTATTTGTAGAACCGTACCGTCGCTTGCAGCACGGATGCGGGCGCGCTCGACAGCGGATTCGGCGAGCGTCAATTCCGCGCGTGCGGTCGTAAGCGCTGATTCGAGTCGTGTCGGCAGCGGCATGCCAGCCGTTGCCTGCATGCGGCGCAACGCTTGCCGCTCGGCCTCGAGTTTGTCCTTGGCGGCGGCAACGGCTGCGCGCCCCTTGACTGCATCGTCATCGGTCGTGGTGTTGCCGCGGCGGCCGGCGGTTGCACGATCGAGATCCCGGCGTGCCTGGAACAGCGCGCGCTCGGCACTCGCGACCGCATCTTCGGCAATGCGGCGATCCAGAGCCAACCGCCCGACGGTTTCAGCATCACGCTCGCGTTTGCGGACAGCCGCTTCGGCTTCAACGCCGGCGAGCTTTGCCTGTGCGTCCTCATCGTCGATGCGGACGAGCAGGTCGCCGGCGAACACGCGATCATTCATTTGCACGGCAATCTCGGCGACGCGGCCTGGGGTCTGTGTGCCGATCCGATATTCGCCATTCTTGGGTTCGACCCGGCCGGGCGCCGACGCGGCCCAACTGCCTGTCCTGGCCACTGGCTGAGCTGGTTGGGCGATCGCCGACTGCGAGTTTGTGCTCATGCCATCAGGGCCACGCTTGGTCGAAGCGTACTGCACGAACAATCCGACCGAGCCTGCAAGCAACAGTGCGCTCAGGGCCGCGGCGGGGGTGGAGGTAAACTTAGACATTGGCCTTACGCTTTCTCTTCATATTGATCTGAGCGACGTTCTCGCGCGCCTCGGTGTGGCGTTTCTCACCGACGATCAGGCCGTCCTCGATGCTGATGATGCGATCGGCGTACGGGATCGTGCGGCTGTCGTGCGTGACGGCCAGGACCGCCCGGGTCTTATCCTTGGCTATCTCTTGCAGCAGGGCCATTACCGACTGGCCGTTCTCGCTGTCGAGAGCGGCGGTCGGCTCGTCAGCGAGGATAACCGATGGTGCTCCAGCGAGCGCACGCGCAACGGCCACACGCTGCTGCTCACCACCGCTCATATTCCGCGGATAGCTTTTGAGACGGTGGCCCAAGCCGACATCGCGCAGCGCCTGCTCGGCCCGCACCTGGGTCTCGACGGACTTCATGCCGCGGACGTCGAGCGCAAGGCGCACGTTCTCCATGGCTGTGAGCGTTGGAAACAAGTTGTAGGACTGAAAGATAAAGCCGATGTGCCGGCGGCGGACCGCGGCCAACTGCTCCGGGCCAAGACCTTCTATCGTTTCGCCGCCAACGACGACCTGACCTTCCGTCGGGGCGAGGATGCAACCCAGGATCGACAGCAGCGTCGTCTTTCCGCTACCCGAAGGACCCATGAGAAGCGTCAGCTCGCCGGCGCGGAGGCTCAAGCTCACGCCTTTGAGCGCACGCACTTTGCCGGCCCCGGCGCCCAGGTCCTTGACGATGTTTGTGGCTTGCATAACGACGGGATCGCTCATCGGCTGAACACCATGGCTGGATCAATCTTCGTCACCTTGACGATCGCGGAAACGGCGGAGATGGCGCACATGCCGAGTGTGATCGCAAACAGAAAGACTGCGAGGCCCGGCGTCATCAGAATAGGCAACGCAGTTTGCCCGCTGAAGGCGACAACGACCATCGATATCGCCATGCCCAGGACGTAGCCCAGGACGGCACTGAGCGCTGCCTGCGCCAAGATCACCTTGATAATATATCCCGAGGTCGAGCCCAGCGCGCGTAAGGTTGCAAACTCATTCAAATGATCCTTGGTACTCGAGTAGAGCGTCTGCGCGACGATCACGACACCGACGATCAGTCCCAGGATCGCGCCACCGATCAGAGCGACACCGGCACCGGTCGAGAATAGCCACTGATCGAGACTGCGATCGCGAAATTCAGCTTTCGATAAAACTTCGGTGCCGTTCAACCGCGATTTCAATTCGCCGCGGACTGTTTCGAGATCCGCGCCAGGCTCCAATTGCACCAGAAAGAACGAGCTGTTCTCGCCGGGTATTCCCAGCAGCGTTCGTGCTCTATTCGCAGTGGTGAAAATGTAGGGCGCCATGGTGAACGATCGGATGCCCTCGGTCAGCCCGCGCACGCGCACGCGGCCAGTTTCGATTTGTGCCATGTCGCCGACGCCGTTGATGCCGAGGTCCTGCAGATAGCTTTTATCGACCAGCACCGCATCGGGCGCGCCGATCGAGGTGGCATCGCCTTCGATGATGTTCCAAGGGGCTAGACCACCATCTTCCGGGTTGGTGCCAACGAGCACGGAGTTGGTGCTGCCGCCGCCGGGCTTGCGCCACTCGGCGAACGTTACGACGAGTGGGACGACGGCTTTCACGCCTGGGGTCGCCAAAGCCGCGTGGCGCTCCTTCGGCGTCAAGATTATGCCGCCTTCTTCGAAGCTCTTGGCACCGAACGTGGTTATCCATAGCTCGCCCCGCGCATTGTCGATCATGTCGACGATCATGCGCTTCGCACCAAGATAGAGGCCAAGTTGTACCGCAACCAGAACGATCGAAAACAGAATGCCGACAAGCGTCACGACAAGCCTGATCCGGTCGTGAAACAAATTACGCATTGCCAAAGTTAGGATCATTTACATTTTACCAGTTACGCCAAAACCAAACTTCTCAGTCATGATATGTCTATCAAATGTATGCGCTCCGCTCGATTAAGCATAATGTACGAAGTTAGTGTCGCCGCTTAAGCCGTCGAAGCCTTCGCCCCTGCTCGTTGATATAGGGCACGGACAACCAACTTGCCAAGAACGCCGCTCCTTTGGAGTTAAGAAGCCGCAGTGATCAGGCCTGAATCATTACCATTTTATCGCCGTGTTCATGCGAAAGCTCCACTACAGAATTATAGAGACGCAAAAAGGTGATCAAATGGCAAAAGACTACAAGGGTTACTTAGTCGCCTATGGTAGATTGATCGTGATGGTCGCGTCATCGATTTGCCTAATCACAACCGCTGCCGCACAGACACGCACGCCGAATGCACCGCCTGCCGGCCCTCCGGCACCTAATCAGACCCCGAGCCCAGCGCCAAGCAACGCGCCGCCTCTTGCTGGCGTTTGGCTCGATGACAAAGGCGACGGGGCCATCGAGATCATTCCATGCGCGGACAGGCTTTGCGGGCGCATCGTTTGGCTGAAATCTCCCAACGACAAGACCGGCCGGCCCATGACCGATGGATACAACCCCGAGACCACCAAGCGCAAGCGTCCGATTTGCGGTCTATTCGTGATTGGCGACCTGAAACGCATGCCAAGTGGTGCGTGGGATGCAGGCTGGATCTACGATCCCAAGGAAGGCAAGTCTTATGACGTCGAATTGAAGTTGCGGTCGACCGATCAACTCCAAGTCACCGGGTATTTGGGCACGAAGTTCTTTAGCGAAACGTTCGTTTGGACCCGCGCACCTTCTACCTTGCCAAAGTGCGTTTCCACCAGCGCGTCGAACACCTACTAAGGTCGGCCGGTCGTCCGCTACAAGCGGCGACCGGCCGTGGGATCAAGCCGCTGCCGTGCGCCGCGGCTGTTCGACCGGCTTGGCGGCTGGCCGCTGAATGCCATCGGTCTTCGCGATGGCGGCTTCGACGCGCGCAACGAAAGCGGTCGTGCGATCGACAACCACGTCGCGCTGCTTGTCGATCGTGATGATATGATAGCAATCATCTAGAACCGTGACGTCCACCGGACCCGCCAGCTTACGCTGTAAATAGAATGCATTAGCCAGATCTGCGCGATCGTCCTCACGCGGGTGCAAGATCAGCGTCGGCTGCTTGATCGACGACAACTGCTTTCTGACGATGTCGACGAGCCAACGGAACTCCAGCATAGGCCCACCCGGCGTGCTGTAGACACCGGCTTGCGAAGCATCGCCCGAGTGCAGCGCCTCGACGACCATCTCGCGCATGCGCTTGTCCTTGATGCCGAACGGCTCGCGCTCGGTAAACTGGATCAAGTTGGCAACGCGCTTATGAATGACCAGGCGGAACAACTTAGCGTACCAAGGCACGCTCCAGCCATTGAGCCAGACGGTCGGCGCCATGCACGCGACGCCCTGTACGTCGGCGGGCCGGTTCGCCGCTAAGTGGAGGGCCAGAACCGCGCCAGCCGACAAGCCACCGACGATAACGGTGTCGCATGTCTTGCGCAGTTCATCTAATTCGCGATCGATCGTCGCATACCAGTCCTGCCACTGCGAAAATTTCAACTCAGCTTCGGTTGCGCAATGACCAGCAAGTTGTGGCACGCTCACGGTATAACCGGCGCGCGACAAGGCGAGAGCCACGTAGCGCATCTCGATCGGGGTACCACCAAGTCCGTGCACCAGCAGCACACCGGTGCGCCCGCCATCGAACTTGTAACTACGATTAGGTGTCGACATATTCTCGTAATTCTTTCCTGGGTTCGGCATCCCTTTC